>JBFRWL010000324.1:0-7525 GCA_051439565.1 Prochloraceae cyanobacterium | reverse complement strand
AACCAGCTCTAGCAGAAAACACTCCAGAGCCAGTTTTGAACTCAGCAGAAGTAGTAACTCAATCTGAGGGGACAATACTCTCAAAAATCAAATTATCTGACCAAGAGCCGCCACTTTTAACAGAACTGCAAAATTCTCCACTGAAGATAGTCAACCGAGTCAGTGATGTAAAATTATCTTTACCTCGATCGGCGATCGCTCAAGAGCAAGTCCCATCCCCACCTGAGCCATCAGATCGAGGATTAGATGCAGTTGACGAACAGCAACAAACACCGCCACCACCAGAACCAGAACCACAAGCACAACCAGAACCACGACCCCCTGCAGAACCAAGAGTAATAGTTGCGGAAGTTATCGTTAGCGGTGTGGAAGGGGAACTTCAAGACTTAGTCTACAACACCATTGAAACTAAACCAGGTCGAACCACAACTCGCTCCCGGTTGCAAGAAGATGTCAACGCTGTCTATGCTAGAGGTTTTTTTGCCAATGTTAGAGTAGTACCCGAAGATACTCCTTTAGGGGTGCGCATTACTTTTATAGTTCAGCCTAACCCCACACTAACCCAAATAGTCATAGAGCCAGCTCCCGCCGATGAAGCAGAAAGCGTAGTTCCGCCAGAAGTGGTTCAACAAATTTTTGGCGAGAGTTACGGTCAAATCCTCAACCTGCGAGATTTACAACAAAGTATCCAAGATTTGAACAAATGGTATACAGATAATGGCTACGATTTAGCCCAAGTTGTCGCCGCGCCAGAAGTTACCGATGACGGTACGGTCACTCTGGTAATAGCAGAAGGAGTGATTGAAGATATTCAGGTGCAATTCTTCGATGAAGAAGACGAGCTAATAACGGATCAGGAGAGGATCGACACGCGTCCCTTTATTGTCACCCGAGAAGTACAATTGAAGCCAGGAGATGTCTTCAACCGCAGGACCGCTCAGAGGGATTTACAGCGAGTCTTCGGCTTGGGCATATTTGAGGATACGCGATTGTCCTTCAGTCCAGGACAAGACCCCCGCAAAGTAATTGTTAATATCGATGTAGTTGAGAGTAGTACTGGTTCTCTAAGTGCTGGTGGCGGCTATAGTACTCAGTCTGGTGTGTTTGGTTCAGTTGGTTTTCGAGAGCAAAACTTAGGAGGCAATAACCAAACCCTAGGCATAGAGTTTCAGATAGGTGAGCGAGATTTATTTGTTGATGCTAACTTTACAGATCCCTGGATTGGTGGCGACCCCTATCGCACTTCTTACACTGTCAATGGTTTCCGGCGCAGGTCTATTTCCCTAGTTTATTCTGGTCAAGACACCCGGGATATTAACACTGAAAGTGGCGATCGCCCTAGAGTAGTACGTACAGGGGGAGGCGTTAACTTCAGTCGTCCTCTAGCTCCCGATCCCTTCACTAGAGCCGAATGGAGACTCACAGCTGGATTTCAGTATCAAAACGTTCGCATTGAAGATTCTGACAGCAACCTCTCTCCTCAATCTGAACCAATTAATGGTGAAAGTATCAACTTAGCTTTCAGTGACAGTGGTATAGACGACTTGTTCTTTTTGAGATTCCGAGCAACTAGAGACTTACGAGATAATGCCCTACAGCCTACTAGTGGCTCTGTTCTGCGGTTATCAATGGATCAGAGTTTACCTATTGGTTCGGGTAGTATTTTATTGAATCGCGTGCGGGGAAGCTACAGCTATTATATTCCAGTTAAGTGGCTCGACTTTAGTCAGGGACCTCAAGCTTTGGCTTTCAACGTTCAAGCAGGCACGGTGATGGGAGATTTACCTCCCTATGAATCCTTTGTTCTTGGGGGTAGTAACTCGGTAAGGGGTTACGCAGATGGGGCTGTTGGTAGCGGTCGTTCCTTTTTTAAGGCAACTGCTGAGTATCGCTTCCCGATCGTTTCTTTTGTGGGCGGTGGTTTATTTTTTGACTACGGTACCGATTTGGGCTCTGGCGATGCCGTTCCGGGAAATCCGTCTGGACTTCGCGATCTGCCAGGTAACGGTTTTGGTTACGGTATTGGCGTTCGCATTCGCTCTCCCCTCGGTCCAATTAGGATCGACTTTGGGATTAATGACAACGGTGACAGTCGGATCAACTTTGGTATTGGCGAGAGATTCTGATTTTTGTTATTAGTTATTAAAAAAATGAATACAACTCTCGAACAACCATTTGAACTCTCAGGGGTAGGACTGCACTCTGGTATGACTACGCGGGTGCGAGTCTTGCCAGCTAATCCAGGGGAAGGACGCTACTTTGTTAGAGTGGATCTGCCAGGAAAGCCTGCAATTCCGGCAGGAGTCGAGACGGTCGGTCAAACGACCCTTTCCACAGAATTAGCTACACCACAAGCAAAGGTAAGGACGGTAGAACACTTGTTAGCATCACTCTTTGGTAGCGGTGTCAATAACGCTCGCATTGAAATTAACGGTCCAGAAGTTCCTTTAATGGACGGATCGGCAGCCGAGTGGGTTAGAGCGATCGCCCAAGCGGGAATCCTCTCCTTATCTCCTGACTCCCTCACCTCCTCACCTCCTCATCCCCTCACTGCACCAATCTTTATACAGGAGGAAGATAGCTTTGTTGCTGCTTTGCCCTCCTCAGAAATTCGTTTTACTTACGGAATTGATTTTGACTACAGTGCGATCGGCAACCAATGGCATAGTTGGAGTCCTTCATCAGTAAGTTTTGCCGAGGCGATCGCGCCAGCGAGAACTTTTGGTTTTGCCGAACAAATTGAACAATTACAACAAGCAGGTTTAATTAAAGGTGGCAGCTTAGAAAATGCTCTAGTTTGCACTCATCAAGGTTGGCTAAATCCCCCTTTAAGGTTTTCAAATGAGCCAGTGCGTCATAAACTTTTAGATTTAGTGGGAGATATAAGTTTACTCGGATCGAAGTTGCCTGTTGCTCATTTTCTTGCTTATAAAGCTAGTCACAAATTGCACGTTCAACTGGCAAAGGCGATATCTAATTCTTTTTTTCCTATCAACGACCGCCTGAACTAATAACCAGTCTTAAGAGAAAAACTATGTCTACGAGTGCCGATCTCAATACCTCAGAAGAAAATAATAATCAACAAAGCCAACCTTCATCCGATCGACAAACCTTGACAGTTGAAGAAATTCAGCAACTACTGCCTCACCGCTATCCTTTCGCCCTAGTCGATCGCATTATTGAATACGTACCCGGAAAAAAAGCAGTAGGCATTAAGAATGTTACTATTAATGAACCCTATTTTCCCGGACATATTCCCGGACGTCCGATTATGCCTGGAGTGCTAATGGTAGAAGCAATGGCACAAGTTGGTGGAATTGTTTTAACCCAATTGCCGGAGACCAAAGGTAAGTTTTTTGCTTTTGCAGGGATTGATAAAGTCCGTTTTCGCCGTTTAGTCGTTCCAGGAGATCGGTTGATAATGACTATGGAACTTCTCTCCTTAAAGCGAAATCGCATCGCCAAAATGAAGGGAGAAGGTTTAGTTGACGGTCAATTAGCTGTGCAAGGTGAAATGTTATTTTCTCGCATTGACTAAGTATTTGAGACTCCCTGCGATCGACAGGGATTCTAGAGTCTGTCTGCAAACTAATCGGTGAAGACAAGCAGGGGGAGCAGAGGGAGATTTGCTCTCCAATAACTTATGTTAAAAATTGAACATTCTGACGCGCCGCATTCTCCCTCCGTACCTTAGGGACGGGGGGAGTTAGGCGCATTGTTCATAAAATAACAGACCAACTCAACGAAAGATAATCATCTTAAGAAAATCAACGTTTGTCCGCTACCTCGCCGATCTCCCCCGAAAAAAATCGCTCTTCTTCTTAGCTATGCCAACCATATAATACGTCAGTTCTCATAGCGTATTTGGTCCCATTCCGCACAATGCATCCTTCATGGCGAACTTTGTGTTGAAAGATGGCAACCCTTCCGGGTTTCGGAACAACAGTTTCCTCAATCTGTTCTTGGAATCGAGTCTCCCCACCCTCAAAGTCATCATTGAAATATACTAGAACCGAATGCAACGTGATTTGCGTCTCATTTGGTTGATACCAATGATCCATGTGTGGCGCAAAGCGTTGTCCCGAGCGATATCGATACATTCTCAAACGTTCGTTTAATCCGATCAATTCATACTCTCCCATTTTTTCAGAGAGATGTGGACGTAATCGTTCAAAAAGCTCGTTCGATATCAGGGGAGCGTCGCATATTACCCGATCTTGATCTCGATACATCGGATTGTTTGTTGCGAGTATAGGCGAAGAACGTTCAATCAGGTGGATAAACTCAGCGCACTCTTTGGGGGAATAGACATTCTCAACCACCCAGAGCAATGGTTCTGACTCGAACCGCATTGGAACTTTAAAAGCCATTTTTGGGTAGATTCTTAAGCTAACTTTGACACTCTGCGCGCTAAAGGGACGGGGTTACCAAACTGCGTACATCATGTTTATAAATTACGGTTCGCTCATTTGAAAAGCGTTTAGCACAATAAATTGGACAAAGCTGAGTCAAATTCTTATGTGACCCCATATTTAAACTGCACCGTTTAGTTTGATGTTTAGTTAGTCTAGAGTATAATAGTAAGCTACTCTCATAACTGAGAAAAAAAATTGTATTAATATTGATATTTTACCAAATATATCTACTTGAACAACTTGTTTTGTTAAAATTTTAAATAAGCTGTTACATGTAAAAAATAATCACTTGCGATTCATGTTGGGCTTCTCGCCGGACAAGCAAATAAATAAAAATCCCATGCATTTTCTGCATGGGAATCTAGTTTTAGCACTTGAGAAGAGTCCCCAAAGTTGACAAGTGACTAATGACTAATTAGCGAATCTGAAATAAGTTTAACTGGAAAAAATAAATTTGTTAACCCCATAAAACTCATATAAAACTCATATAAAAACTCATATTTAGGGTTTGCTGAAAAAGTTTTTTGTTCAGGATAGGGAGTCAGAATAATCTAGACAATTTACAATAAAGTTAACTTGGGAAACAAGGGAATGGGAAGGAACAACAAAGAATTGGGCTCTTTACATTTCTCAACAGTATGAGAGGTGTGGAGAGTGCGGGAATATTTGTTTTATATCAGCATTTTTCCTCCCTATCTCCCTTATCTTTTCTTTTTTACCCCTTACCCTCTTTCCACACTCCCCCTCTCACATAACCAGGGATTTTGGCATTACTGAATCGGTGTTCTAGGTATTAGGTTAATGGTTAATTTTTTTCCTAACACCTAACACCTCATACCTAATCTTCTTTAGCGCACTGCACCACTGCACCAATTTGGGCACTGACAGTAGCAATCTGATTGAGTTTTTGTCGAGCTTCCTCTACCAATTCACTTTCATTGAACACGTTTTTTTTCCTAGCTTCTATCGCATTCACTATTTGATTAGCTTCTGTTTCAATTTCGGCAATTAGAGGTTGAACTTCTCCTGTTGTCTGAGCTAATTGATTTGTTAAGGAGCGTACCATCTCAGCTAAGGAAACCACAGGACCTTGGACGACATCTTCTGTTTTGCCAGCTTCAATGGTAATATTTATCGCCTTGTCATTCATTTCCGTAGTCAGGTCGCTAATCTGGCTGACTGCCTGAGAGATTTTGTGGGAGGACTGACTAAAATGCCTGACCTTATTTACAGTGTCTGCAACAGTTTCTCGAATAACTTTAATGTCATTAGAAAAGGTTTCTAACACTGTTTCGCTATCCTTAACCAAGGTGAAAACTTGTTGCTGAAGTGCTTCTGTTTCTTGTTGAGACTCGCTAACTTGAGTAAAGCACTGCCAAAGTTGGGCATCTTTGATAGCAAAGCCTACGTGTATTGCTATCTGAGCAAAGCATTTGATTTCAAACTCCTGCCAAACACGAGGTCCAGAACACTGATGGGCAATCAGTAAACCTAGTAGTTTGCCTTGGTTGAGTATGGGAACAATTAAGCCAGCTGTAACCGACAAGGTTTCCAGTTGACCCATGTAACAGGGAGTGAGGTGAGCGGCGTAAATATTTTCAATAGCTTGAATCCGACCATTTTGGTATTGCTCGAAGTAACGAGCTTTAAAACAGGGGTCGTCGATCGTAGTTCCCAAGGCTTTAGGCAAGCCAGGAGCGACAGATTCAGCAATTACTTTGCCCCAGGATGGCTCCTCTAGACTGTAAATCAAGACGCGATCGCTAACAATTGCTCGACGAGCCTCTTCCACCGCAGCGGTAAGAATATCTTGCTGCTTCAGAGAGGTACGAATGTTGGCTACAGCATCGGTAAAAAGCTTTGTCCATTGGGTTTTAGCTTCTGCTTGCTCTTGCAAGTGAATGGCATTAGCTAATAACTGGGCATTATTTAGAGCTAAGCCTGTCTGGGTAGCTATTTGGACGAACAAATCCATTTCTGATTTTTCCCAAGCACGGGGTCCAGAACACTGATGGGCAATCAATAAACCCAATAGCTTGCCGTGACTGAGTATGGGGACATTTAGACTAGCTTTGACTGCTAAGGGTTGCAGTTGATTTAAGTAACAGGCAGTGAAATTGGCGGCGTAGATATCCTCAACAGCCTGAACTCGACCATTTTGGTATTGCTCGAAGTAATGAGCTCGAAAACAAGGGTCGTCGAGCCTTATTCCCAAGGCTTGGGGCCAATCAGAAACAACAGATTCGGCAATTACCTTGCCCCAGGATTCCTCCTCCAGACTGTAGATCACTACCCGATCGACCCCAATTGCTTGACGAGACTCTTCGACAGCAGTTTTGAGAATATCTTCTCGCTTCAGGGATGCGTGAATGCGTTCGCTAGCATCAGTAAAAAGCTTTTTCCACTGGGTTTCAGTTTCTGCTTGCTCTTGCAGGCGATTGTATTCGGTCAACAACTCGCCATTATTGAGCGCTAAGCCTGTCTGGGTAGCTATTTGGGCGAATAAATCTATTTCTGATTTCTCCCAAGCACGAGGACCAGAACAATGATGGGCAATCAGCAACCCTAGGAGTGAGCCTTGATTGAGTATGGGGACAATCAAGCTGGCTTTGACCGCAAAGGGTTCGAGTTGACCCAGATAACAGGGGGTGAGGTTGGCAGCATAGATATCATCAATAGCCTTAACCCGACCATTTTGGTATTCTTTGAGGTAACGGGTACTAAAACAGGGATCGTCAATGGTTGCGCCTAAAGTTTTGGGCCACTCACCGGTCACAGATTCGGCAATTACCTTACCCCCTAATTGCTCGTCTAGACTGTAAATCACCACTCGATCGGTGCCAATCGCTCGACGAGCCTCTTCCACAGCCGCTGTCAGAATATCCTCGTGCTTCAGAGAGGTACGAATGTTCGACACAGCGTTCGTTAGCAGTTTTGTCCACTCAGTTTCGTTTTCTGCTTGCTTCTGCAGGTGAGCGTAATTGGTCAACAACTGGGCATTATTTAGGGCTAAGCCTGTCTGAGTAGCTATTTGGGCGAACACATCTATTACTGATTTCTCCCAAGCACGAGGAGCGGAACACTGATGGGCAATTAGCAAACCCAATAGC
>JBFRWL010000323.1:0-30174 GCA_051439565.1 Prochloraceae cyanobacterium | reverse complement strand
CGTGTTTCGCGGTATTTCATATGTACTGCGTCCGCCTGTTTTTTCTCTGTTTGTGCATGTGCATATGCTACTGATTTTTTTGTAAGAAGAAAAAGATCGACTCTGGCCTTTAATTTTTAAAGTGTCTGAAGTGGAAACCTTAGCTCAACCAGTGAGCATCAGAATTGGTTCAGAAAATCCCCTAGAACCAATGCGTCCTTGCACTTTAATTTCTTCTCTCTACCGACAAGGAGATACACCTGCAGGGAGTGTAGGGATTATCGGACCAACACGAATGCTCTATCAAAATGCGATCGCCTTAGTGGAATCTACTGCTGACTACCTCTCCGATGCCTTAAGTTAGCAGCTTGGTTAGCATAAAAGGGATATATAAGTAGGTGGGTCAAATTAATTAGAAAATGGTTGAGAGAGGGGGAGGTCAAAGATCAAAGGTAACCAAAAACAGTTAACTTCTCATTTGGGTTTTATATTTATTTATGCCCACCTACTTAAAAAAGTCGTTGCAATTGTTAGCAAAAATAGATAATTATTTATGTAACACAAGTTACATAACAACTGAGAATTTAGCTAGAATTATAATAATAGTAGAACTTAAATGTGACAACTTCAATATCTAGTTGCCTTTAGAGGGAAATTTTATCTCTAAAAGTAGCTAAGTTTGAGTCTATGCAATAAGGAGGGAAAATTATGAGTGCTGAACTTAACCAAGCTTTATTAATAGTAGCAATTATTAGTATTGCCTGCGTAATCTTATCTCCAATATTCTGGTGGATTTTGCCAGATCGAAGTCAATCTGCTTAAGAAAAATTACGTTATTGTTGTTTACAACAATTTAATAAGTAGGTAGGTCAAATTAATTAGAACATGGTTGAGAGAGGGGTCAGAGGTCAGAATTCAGAATTTAGAATTTAGAATTCAGAGGTAACAACACCCTAGCTAACAACTAACTCCTCATTTCCGTTTTATATTTATTTATGCCTACCTACTTAACTTTATAGCGGTTCTCAGACTCATAAGGTACATAATTGGTCGGTTTTAGATCCTCACTGCCTCGCCATTTCTAGATGCACCTCATTAATACGAGAAACGCTATATAACTTTCCAAGTCAAGCAAGAGACAAACTAGCAATCCCTCACACTTATTTCAACCACCGACTCACAGCTAGTTCCAGGTTCTAGATAACTTAGTTGTTCTCCAGTGTTGAGGGCATTTCTAGGGGCACTCCAGGGTTCGAGGCAAACATAATTCTTACCCTTAACTGTCCAAAATACTAGAGTTGAATACAAATCGGAATAGCTAATCTTGACTTCCAAGCGACGTTGTTTATCTCTAATAGAGGTAGAATCCCTGCTGATAGAAGTATAGGCAAAATCCATTTCCTCAATATTAAAGTCAAACTGACCAGAGAAAGGAAAGATTTCTTTGCTAAGCTGATCTTGATACTCGGATGCAGGAATGTCAAACTCTAGTTGAGTTTTATCCTCCGTCGAGAAATAGGGGTGCAAACCGACACAAAAGGGCATTGTTTCCCCAGAGTGGTTGGTATAGCGCTGCTGAATTTTTAAACTATTGCCTAGGAGTTGATAGGTAAAGGCGAGTTGAAAGTCGAAAGGGTAAACAGCGCGAGTTCGATCACTGCTATTAAGTACCAAGGTAATACTAGCAAGATTATCTGTTACCTGTTCTGTGACTTCCCAGGGCAGATCCCGAGCAAAACCATGCTGTTTGAGAGTATATTGCTGACCTTTGTAAGTATAGACATTATCGGGTAAGTTGCCGCAGATAGGAAATAAAATCGGAATACCCCCTCGCACGCTTAACTGAGGATTAGCAAAGCGTTGCTCGTCTAGATATAAAATATCCCGATCTCCAACGCGCCAACGGCTAATCAGCGCGCCTCGTTCTGGAACTACCTCGATGCTAGAGTTAGCTTGTTGGTCGCAGAGAATGTAAGTTGGGTACTGTTTTTGTGTAAGCGCGATCGTAAACACTTTGATTTGATGTTGATTTACTAGAAAATATTACTTCACTAAGGAACCCATTAGCCGTTTCACAAAGCCGCCGAGGGTTTGTACTAGATTTGGTGTCGCTTCGGGATGAGGAGGAATTCTCGCCATCAGGTCATAGTACTCATCTAGTAAATCGTGTTCGATTTCCGAAACATTTTCATCAGCCATCAATAGACTGGCGATCGCGCTCAAGAGTTGCATGCGCTCGGTATTGGTACTCTCTTCTAGATAATCAATAATCCAGAACTCGGTTTGCGCGATCGGTACTGGTTGTTGTAGAAGCTGTTGAAGCTCAGAGTCAAGGTGAAGGTGATATTGCTGCAATAATTGTTGCAAATATTCAACTTCTTGCGGTTCGAGATGGCGATCTACCCAAGCCGCGCCAATAAGTATCTTGAGCAACAGTTTCTGCTGTTCTTTAGTATCCATATCTAAATCGTTTCTATTAATAGGTATATTACACTTAAGTGAAACCGACTATGATTAATGGAACTGGTGATCGATTTTTCTACTGGAACTCGACCCCTAAGTAGGGTGTGCTGAGAAAATAATAATTCTCGTGTCTATATCTATCAAGACTGCTGCATAATTTTTCCTTCCTTTTAAAGCAGTTATCTCATCAATCCTTAACTTTCTTAAGCCCTTCGGTTTTTCGGTTAACAAATCTTTTTCTAATTCTTTGAGTATTGTTTCTATTTCTGCCGAACTCATTCTATTTTTTTCTCCTGTACTTTTTACATCTGTCTCTAATACTTATTTGACTACTTTTTCGGCTAATCTTTTTATATATGTTCTTCGTTTATTGACAAAATTCAATTCTTCAGAAAAAACTTTGTGGCATTTTTTACAAAATCCTAATTATCAATGAGCAAGAGATTGACGAGAGGGCAATTTTTACGTCATTTTACCTGTGGTTTAGGTACTACTCTGGTGCTAGCTGCTTGTCGCCGAGGTTCTGATTTCCCACTAAAGCCTAAAACTAGTAAGGGCAAAGAGACAACTAATACCAACATTCTCAGGGTAGCAACTGCCCCTGCTTCGCCACCCTTTTCCTTTCAAGGTCAAGATGGGAAAATTCAAGGCTTTGATATTGATTTAATTAATGCTATTGGACAAAAAGCAGGTTTAGAAATACAGTTTCAGTTCGTCCGCTTTGAACGCATTATCCCTCTAGTAGCGGCTGGTAAGGTAGATGCAGCTATTAGTGCGATTACTATCACTACTAAACGGCTGCAAACTATTGACTTTTCCCAGCCTTACTTCAAATCGGGATTGGCGATCGCCATCAGAAAAGACAATACCCAAATAACTAAGGCTAAAAGTTTAGAAGGCAAGATAATAGGCGTGAGAATAGGAACTACCGCTGCCGATCGAGCGGCTCAAATCCCCAATGCCCAACTTAGCTTCTTTGACTTTGGCTCTTTTCAACTTCAGGAGTTGTACAACGGCACAGTAGATGCAGTTATCCGTGATGCTCCAATCCTGCAATATTTGCTCACCCAAGGCGGCTTTAAACAAATCAAAATCTTAGAAGAATTGCTCAGCGAAGATTACTACGGCATTGCTCTGCCTAAAAATTCCCCCAAACTACCAGCAGTAAATGATGCCTTGAAGGCGTTGATTAACAAAGGTAGCTACGCTCAGATTTACCAAAAGTGGTTTAAAGACAAACCTCCCACTTTACCTACATAAAAAACGCCACACTTCCGTCTAAACTCAGGAGATGGTGGCTTGTACATCAATAAAGCCTCCATCATTTCTCGTCACCCCGACTATCCCGATAGCTTTGAACAACAGAATGTCGGAATGTACCGCTTGCAGGTAAAAGGAGCAAATAAGCTTAGTGCTCAATTGATCCCAGAGCACGATATTGCGCTCCATTTCCAAGCCGTAGAAAGGGAGAATAAGCCGCTGCCTATTGCAATTACTATTAGGGCGTGTTTTCAAACTCTGTGCGAGGGCTGAATATACTGTAATTGAACAGTTATACCTCAACGATGATTCTCCCTGCGCATAATCGAGGCGACTTGAGCACCGCTCAATGGAAAAAAATTAAGCCTCTACTCCCTCCTCAAAAACCAGCGATCGGACGCCCCAACAATAACCATCAAACGATTATTAATGGCATCTTGTGGGTTCTGAGAACCGGGGCACCGTGGCGAGATATCCCTGATTCCTATGGACCCTGGCTTGCCTGTCTCAGGACGCTTTTATCGTTGGCGTAAACAGGGGATAAGGAGAGCATCTTACAAAGGCTCCAAAAGAAAGCTGAGCGAGCGGGAAAAATCAATTGGGCAATCCATTTCGTTGATGGCAGTGTCGTTTGGGCTCATCAACACGCAGCCGGAGCAAGAAGAGGAGAGCTAGATCCCAACAGCGTCTTATCAGCTATTGAACAGGTTCAAGAACGTGAAGCGCTCGGTTGGTCTAAAGGTGGCTTCAGCAGCAAAATTCACTTACGTTGTGATGGCAATGGACGACCGATAACTTTCTTGCTCAGCGTAGGTGAACGCCATGAGGCTGTCCTCTTTGAGCCTTTGATGGAGCAAAGTTCGATCAAAATGCAAGGTAGTCTTGGATAATCGAAGCTTGGCCGTAGCTCATGTCCATAATCGTCTGAGTAGTCTTGAGAATGTCAAGAACAGGTAACGCACTGAACTGCAATAGGTTGGGATAACTGAAGCTATCGAGTCAAAACGTATCCTTCGCGGTTACGTTAATTCCTGCGGTTGAAGTATCCCTCGGGTAACTCGCTGGGAGCACAGCAAATCACCAACCACAATAGTCATCTTTTTTCTCCTTAAATTCTTGTTTAAAAAACAAGTGTGAACGAGTGTGATTGAGTCGGATAACATCTTTGAGCTCAGGAACACGACCCAGCGGAACTAGCTCAGGCGTTGGAGAGATCGTTATTCGCCATAGCTGTTTGGTAGCCGGGCCGCAGTGCGATCCGGTCACGATATTCTCCCAGTGGTGCTGGCAACTCCATCTGGTAAGTCAAGCACCAGTCCAGGCAGGAAACGAGCAGGATGTCGATCGTGCCAAACTGCTCGCCCATAACGTATTGCTGTCCATCCGTCAGCCAGCGAGCTGCCTCGTGCAGTTGGCGGTCTACGTACTGTTTTGCCGCATCTATTGCGACTGGTGCAGAGCCGTAGGTTGCAGACAGTCCCAGTGGTGGATCGGCATGCAGCCGGACTGTGTACAACCGCGCATCGATCTCGGTCATGACAAAAAAAGTCCTGTCCTGGAGCAGTGCACGGTGCTCCGTGCCGGGCTCGGGCATCGCTAATCCATTATCTCCACCGTATCGATCAGCGAGATAGCTGACAATTGCTGCACTCTCACCGATTTGCACGCGATCGTCCTGATAGAAGGGGACCTTATGCCGCTTGCTTAGCGCAACAAAGCCTGGGTCCTCGATGCCAGAACCGCGCGGCAGGATCTTTTTATGATCGTAGTCGAGTCCAAGTTCGATCAATGCCCATTGTGGGCGTAGAGTGCGTGAGGTACCGATGCCCCAGACGGTTCTTGATGTGCTCATTTTGCATCGTTTCCAAAAGCTTTAACCTTCAACATACTGCTTCAAGGTATTGAGAACTTTCCCCCAATACGTGTTGCAAAAAGGCAGATGTTCGTCATCCTCAGACCAATCCCCATCCGTCAACTCAACTAAAGTTTTACCATCCCCTAAGTCTGAAAGGGAAAATGAGAGTGTCTTTCCTACTGAGGAGCCGGGCCCTTCAACACAAGTTTGTACAACACTTTCTTGGTCCACAAGCTCCTTGGTCTCCCAGGAAAAATTCAAGCCTGGTTTGGGGTTTAATTTCATTACTGCACCAACCTCAATTTCCCCTTCGACAGCTCCATTATGCCATTTAGCCATTTCATTAATATCAGTTAAAGCTTTATATACTTGTTCGCGAGAGCCATTAATATTGATGGCATGTTGAAGTTTTATACTCATGATTAATTAGTTCCCAAATTAGTTTGCGATCGCCAAAAAAATAAGTTTTTTAGGCTGCAATCGTCAAAAGTTGCAGCCCTATTGAGTCAAGAGTGCTTATAGTCTATCATCACTGTCTCTTCCTGAGGGGTGGGATTGCCGGCATCATCGGAGCTTTTTGCAGATCCTCTGGTTTTATCTTAAAGGTGGGGTCAAATTTTTCCGGGTCCGTCATGTAGTCGGGCTCGGTGCTGCGGAATGTGAACCCACAGGTTGTGCAGTTATATACTTCCCAGACGCCTTCGACTGGGGATTTAAAAACCACCTCGACTGTATGGGAACCACAGCGCGGGCAAACTGAAAAATCTTTAGCCATTGTCATTTCTCCTTACTGACTCTTTATGTTCTGTAATAGCTCCTGCAACTTGGGCAGCCAGTCTGCTGCTTCGGGCGGATTATTAATCTGCATGGAATAGTCCCCATGATCGTCAGGGGGCACCGGTGTAGCGGCATCGAGAATGATTTTGTGCGAGATCCCAACTGGATCCGAGCCGGGATCCAACGCCAGAATTGAGTGGTTTGGCACGATCATGCAGTCGAATTTGGGATTAAACTTGGTCGACAAGGCCCACATGACCTGAGGCAAGTTGAACGGATCAACGTCGGCATCGACGATGATCACGACCTTGGCGTAGCCTGTGCCATGAGGGGTTTGCAGCACGGACATGCCAACCGTCTTGGCGAACCCCCCAACCCGCATTTCGGTCGAGACAATTACCACAAGACCGTGGGTGTAGAGCGCGTTGACATCGACAATCTCGGGAAAGGATTGCTTGAGTTGCACATAGAGCGCCGCCCCAGTGTTAATGAACATATAGTCGATTTCTGTCCAGGGCATACCGATGGCGCAGTATTCATAAACCGGGTTCTTGCGGTGGGAAATCTTCGTGATCTCGACGGAGCCCATGAGGCGAACGCCTGACAGGTGACCGGTGAACTCCCCATAGGGTCCATCGGGCTCTCTGACGCGGGGCAGCACGTTGGCTTCAATCACAAATTCACTGCCCCAAGGCACCTGTAGCTTGTTGTTAAGCGTGATGACTGGATAGGGCGCGCCGTCAGCCATAGCGCTGCACATGTTGTACTCATCTTGGTTGTAGAGGAGAGGCATACTGGCAATCAGAGGAAGGATCGGCTCATTTCCGATCGTGATGGCGATCGGCAACGGCTCATTTCTTTCTTCGGCGGCTTTAAAGTGCACCGCAATGTCGTGGTCCGGGACCATTTGTATGCTCAAGTGCTTGGGCCCTTTGACCTGAAGCCGGTACATGCCTACGTTCTGATCGTCGAAGCTATCCATACGGTCCGGGTGGCGGGAAACAATAGATGCCTTGTTGATGTAGAAACCGCCGTCGCCCGGGTTGAGGCGGAAGAGAGGCATCAACTCGAACAAGTTGATGTCATCCCCTTCAATCACAACCTCCTGCCATGGCGCGCTGTCCATTTCTTCGATGCTGCCTTTGTCAAAGTTCTGGTAACGACGATTGAACTCGCGCGCGATCTCTTTTAGTGGCGTGTCTTTTGGCAGTCCAAACGCCAGGGCAATGTTTGGCCAAGAACCATGCACGTTGGATACGAGTTTGTAGTCGCTGGTGAAGCCCTTGATGTTCTCGAACATAATGGCTGGTGCCCGATCTCCAATGCCTTTGTTATTCGCACTCAATATTGCGGATATATCGGGTTCAGGAAGCACTTCTTCCGTCATGCGGATCAATTGCCCTTCCTTCTCCAGTAATTCAACAAACCCTTTGAGGTCTCTATGAGCCATGGCTATTTTTTCCTATTATTTATTTTGTTTGGGGATGGATTTGTGCCCGCGTTAGGATTCACTTGCCTTCTTCCAGGCTGCTTCTTCCGGGCTTCCTGGAATGGGGAGAATTTTGCCCCCTTCAATGCAGTGAGTCGCGTCAACCTCGCCCATCACAATCTCGACTTCGTCGGATGAGCACCCAAGAGCCTCGCCCATATCTTTTAGAGTATTGATATAATCTCGATAGGTGCGGGGGATACTACTATGGTCAATCTCTACCATTTCTCCTCGCTTTAGTAACGAATATAACTACAAGGCTTAGGAAATAAAGCAAAATTATTTCAAAATTTTTACTTCATGAGTACAGTAATCCTGATGGAAGCATTTGCTGCTGAGTGAGAATTCAAATAGCTTTCAAACCTATATTTAATATCTATACTGAGTCGCTCTTTGCTTTTAGTAAATTCACCATCAAGCTGCTCTTAAAAATTCTACGGTTGGATGCTCTCATGAAACTACAAAACTCCACTAGGCTTTCAGAAATTTTTAAGATTTCAGCTAGATCTAGTTTACTAACGGATGGAGTAACTGATCATACTCTCGTCCAGGCATTAGTCGGCATGGTTTCTAGGGCGTGTTTTAAAACTAGCTGCGCACTGCGAAGCAGATCTCTTCGAGATCGCTGAATATACTGTAATTGAACAGTTCAACCTCAACGATGATTCTACCTGCGCATAATCGAGGCGACTTGAGTGCCGCTCAATGGAAACGAATTGCCCCTTTACTTCCTCCTCAAAAACCAGTGCTCGGTGCGCCCCAACAATAACCATCAAACGATTATCAATTGACCCGAAGTCAATAACTGAGGTGAGTTTTAGCTCCAGAAAGCGTCTTAGCCCGAAGCAAGTTTGATTGAGAGCAGGATGTCTGCTAAAGAGCTCAAATCAAAGATAATGGGGCTATACCTCCGCAGTGCGTATCGGTATAGCCCCACTCTTTATAATCTTAAATGATGAATGATCGGACTCAACCAACAGCGGAAAAAGCTATCCAACCAACCAGAAAAAAAGGTCTCAGTTCAGGTGAGCTAACCCTGATCGGACTGTTTTGTGGAATTGGTTTTGGTCTTTTCTTTGGCGAAGAGGCTGCCAGACTGAAAATTATCGGTGATGCTTACGTCAGACTGTTACAAATGACAGTACTGCCTTACATAATTTTCTCTTTGATTAGTAAAATTGGTAAGTTAAGCATCGAGCAGAGTAAACTACTGGCTAGGAGGGCAGGAATAGCTCTGCTGATTTTGTGGGGAATTGGCATTGTCATGATAGTTACTATGCCTCTAGCATTACCTCCACAGCTATCTGCCTCGTTTTTTAGTAGTGGTCTACTCGAATCTCCCCGAGAAATTAATCTAGTTAAATTGTTCATCCCCTCAAATATATTTGATGCTCTTGCAGAAAATATCGTTCCAGCAGTAGTTGTTTTCTGCATCGCAGCGGGGATTGCCCTGATAGAGGTTCAAAATAAGCAGACAGTGCTGGAGGTCTTCGATGTTTTATCTCAAGTTATGACGAGGGTAACTAAGACCCTAGCTAAAGTTGCCCCTGTTGGTGTATTTGCCATCACGGCCAATGCTGCTGGCACCATGACTTTTGAGGAACTCGGACGGCTTCAAGGCTATTTGATCATTTATACCATTGCCTTTTTACTGCTCACCTTCTGGGTTTTGCCCGGTTTGGTGGCAAGTTTAACTCCCTTTAAGTATGGAGAAGTCATTAGCGTTTCTAGGAAAGCACTGATTTTGGCTTTCTCTACGGGAAAAGTTTTAATCGTGCTGCCCCTGATTATTGAAAATGTCAAAGAGTTGTTCAAAAAGTACAAAATCCAGAGTCAAGAAGCTATCACCACCGCAGAAGTTATAGTTCCTCTAGCTTATCCTTTCCCCAATTTAGGCAAGATGCTGGCGATGCTCTTTGTTCCTTTTGCCGCTTGGTTTATGGGTAAGCCGATGGGTTTGTCCGATTATGCTCTCTACATTAGTGCTGGTTTTCCCAGCTTTTTTGGCAGTGTAGCGGTAGCTATGCCTTTTGCTCTCGATTTGATGAAGCTGCCTGCAGATATGTTCGAGTTATTTCTGGTTACAGGAGTCTATGCTGCTAATATTTCTGACTGTCTTGCCGCCATGCACCTGATAGCTCTAACTTTAATGGTAGCTTGCGCCTCAAGCGGAACTTTACACCTGCGCTGGAAGCGAGTGAGCATAGTGTTGGTAAGTGCGGTGTTATTAGCAGGAATATTGTTGCTGGGAACCCGCGTTTATCTGGCAAAGACGTTTGAGGACAGCTATGACAAGGATAAGGTGCTGGCCTCGATGCATTTATTGGAGAATCCCGTACCGGCTACGATCGTCGAACCTGCACCCAATCCCGTTCCTTTACGCCCAGGTCAATCCCGTCTGACTCGGATTAAAGAAAGGGGCGCGATCAGGATCGGCTTTTCTCCCGATGCTCTCCCTTTTTCGTTCTTCAACGTCGATAATCAATTGGTAGGATTCGATATCGAGCTGGCATACAAACTTGCCCAAGAACTTGGTGTCAAAATTGAGTTCGTGCCGATTGTGAAACGTGCTTCCCTCAAATCATACTTAGAAGTCGATTACTTCGACATAGCAGTAGGAGGATTTGCCGCAACAATTAAACGTTCCCAAGAAGTACAATTTTCTGCTCCCTATCTGTACCTGACTATGGCTTTAGTAGTACCCGATAGTCGAGATGTTGAGTTTGCTAGCGTAAAATCAATTAATCAACTTAAAACCTTAAAGATTGGAGGGCTTTCAAAATTTCTAACTCTAATTAAGTTGTATTTCCCTCAAGCAGAGATGGTCTCTCTTAACTCGCCCCGCGACTTCTTTGAAGAAAAAGGATCAGGAAAGGGATTAGATGCGCTCCTCACCAGCGCTGAGGAGGGCTCAGCTTGGACACTTATTTATCCTCATTTTCAGGTAGTTACACCTTTTCAAAGCGAAATCTCTATCCCTTTAGTTTACCCACATGGGGGTGACAACGACAATCTCATGGAAGAGTTTCTTGATAACTGGCTTTTAGTCAAAACAAAAGATGGAACTATTAATAGAGTTTATGATTACTGGATTTTAGGTCAAGGTAGTCAGTCCCGGAAGCCTCGTTGGAGCATCATTCGGGATGTTCTTCATTGGGTCAACTAGAGCCGATTTTGTGAAGACTAATTATCTGTAACAATATTTAATGCGGTCTGCCTGAAAAAGATAGAGGAGATTTCCTCAAAGATTATAACAACATAGCGAACCCAATCGCCGCAGGTGAGCGTCCAGTGTCAAAACAGCTGATTTAACGTGAGTTCGACCAAAACATAAATTATCAGTCTCTCAACGGAACAATGCTGGTTTCAGCTTGCGAAAGAATAGGGGTTTGAGTCTCTGTCGAACTCACGTTAATATACCGAAAGTTTCGTGATATAATCCCCTGTGAGATAGATATGGACAAAGTTTCCGTATAATAAATAGTCCGGTCAGTGTGGACTGTTAAACCATTAGAAAACTATTCGTTCATTCAATTCCTCAAGGGGGAAAATCGATGCCTTTTCCTGACCAAGACCTCAGTATCATTCTCGGAAAGCACATTATCTATACCTACGAAAATGGATGGCAGTACGAGTACTACTTCAAGAGCGAAACCGAGGGTCACTACCGAATTTTCAGTGGTCATGTCGCGGGGCGCTGGGTAACGAACCGGAAGTACCACATGACGAACATCGGTCATGACCTCATTCGGGTAAACTGGGTGGAACCCGTCGGGAACATCGTGACGATGGTTGTGAACCTCAACGAACGTTGGCTGCACTCGTATTTCCTGATGCCGCAATGGATCATTGACAATCCGCAGCCGACCATCTGTCACGAAGACGAGCACGACGAAGAGATGCTTAAGCTGCGCGAGAAAGGACCAACATGGCCGATGCATATAGCCGAGAATACTTTTGCTCAGATCACATATTTGGAGGATGTTGGTCCCGGTCGGGATGACATCATCACCTGCCCCCCCGACCAACTTCCTGCGGGATACGCAGATCGAAAGAACTGAATGTAGTCGCCCTGAGCAAGCCCTTCCTACATCTATGCTTTACCCATAAGTCTCAGAAGTCTTGCAGGGTGGGGAGAGGGATTATCGTAGCTCATGAGAGAGCGCAAATGCCGAAATTTCGTTATTCACTTTTGGCGAGTGCTTAATTTGTGAGAAAATGGCGGCTTGATCTTAACTCCCCACACCTCCCCCTCCCCCTCAATACTGTTTGGTTAAGAAAAGTTTTCGGTTGAGATTAAGCTTTCAGATTTTTTTGCCAGAACCTCATAAATTCCCCAAATCGCCATTGCCCTTAAATAATGACTTGCCCGAAAAGTACCTTCAGCAGTAATCGCCTCTGGGGTTCTAAATTGCAAGCCATTTTCATAGATTTGCTTGACTACCGTTTCTGCTAATTCAAACGCCTCGTCCTTCATCCCCACTTGCAACATAAATGCGGCTAAACCAAAATTAATTCCCGTCCAAACTTCTAAAGGATGAGTAGCATCGGGATTTTCAGGAGAACCGTCCGGTTTAACCCCGTTGGCTGCGCCAAATTTCCCGCCTTGAAATTTAAGGAAACAAGCATCATAAATTTTGTGCAACGCCGACTCAACATATTGGCGATCGACTACGTCAGGCAAACCTAATAACTGCGCGTAAAATTGACCGCACAATTGATCTGCCATCACCACGTCCGAACCGCTTTCGCTATCGAGGCGATAATACTCGCCATTCCAGAGTTTTTCTTGATAAATAGGTCTTGCCAGTTGCAACCAACTTCGATAATTCTCGATCGCCTGTTCGATCGAGTCTGGATAATCAACAGGTTCGAGATCTCGATTCATCGGCGGATTATTGACCAGAATTTCGCCAATTGCCACCGCTGCTTCTAAAGCCGCTATCCATAAGCCGCCGCAATAAGCGCTAATCCCGCGCAATTGCCAGTCATCAAAAGTCTGATCCGGTGCGCCAGAATTTTCGGGAATGCCATCTCCGTCGCGATCGAACTGCTTCAGATAAGCTAAAGCTTCAGCGATCGCCTGCCAACATTCCCACAAAAATTCCCTATCTTTAGCACCACTGAAAACAAAATCTCGATATACTTGCAAAACAAAATCGCAGGGTAAATCTTTCCAGAGATTGCAATCTTGATAACTGGTATAGTTAGTTTTCTCCCAAGGATGCTCGTTAGGCGCACCTAAATCGTGAGGAGTTGCACCTGCTGCCTTGCGAATTGCCTTGGCTCGATTGTAACCAATAATTCGGGGAGTCTCGTCCCCTTGAGGAATTGCCCTGGCAAAAGCTTCTAAAACTGCCCGATCTAATCTAGGCCAAAGTAGTGCCAAAGCCAAGGAACCATATAGCCGCACGTCCAAACTTTCGTACCAGCGGTAATCAAGGCACTCTAGTACTCCAAATTGTCCTACTGGGTCATTTTCGGTCGCCGCCGTCCAGAGAGTACCGCCATCACAGAGCAAATATAATTCATTGAACAGTGCCATTTTCAACCAGTCAGACAAATCTTCCCGACCTAGGATCGGCGATTGCCACTTCTGGATCTTTTCTTGCCACATATCGCTGTGTTTGAGGGCAGTTCTTACCATCGTCCAGGAATTTTTACCATTGCGACCAAAAAAATCCGTATAGCGGCGATAATAGGTTACTCCCTCAGCAAATTCAGTAATAGGCAAGTCCCAAGTAAGGATGAAGGGAATTTTACGGGTTCTTCCCGGACGGACTGTAAAGCGAATTGCCATAGCTGCAGCAATTTGTTCTCCTGGCGCTGCTGGGGTTTCATCCTCTTTATCTGGCAAGGAACCATTCATGGCAAAGTAATCCCAGACATCTGCGCCGTCACTATTTGGCTCCCAGCGACCGAGATGAAAGGCTTCTATACTGGGATTGGTAATACTGGCAATAGCGATCTGTCCTTCTCCTTCCTGGATTTCGTCGCGAAGCTGTACCCGACTAAATAAGAAGCCGACTCGATAATTATCTTGTATCCATTGATTGAGATTGCCCGTACTATCTCCCCAGCGCGGCTGATACTCGTATACTGGAGAACCGTCATCCCGCACTTCGACTCGAGGAGATTTAATCGCATTAGTAAACCAACCGACAGTATTCTGCCAGGTAAGCATAATACTGAGCACGATCGGTACCTCAGTTGGATTGTGGGCTGTCCATTCAAAAACCGCGATCGGGTAACTAGTTTCTTGATAACTTCCCGCCCAAATGGGAGAAAATTGCTCGCAGATTAGTTGAGATTGAAAAACACCCTCGTATTTAAACCAACTACGGGGATAAAGGGCGTGATAGCTTCCTTTTTCTGGAGGATACCACAACCACCGCGATAGTGTTTTATCTGCTGGAGGTGCGGTACACATAGCATAGGCTTGTGCTGCTTGATTTTCTGGCTGTTCAAAAATACTAAATTGACAAGCAGGTAGACTGCGGAATATATGTTCTCCGCCATCGAGATGCCAGAGATTAAAGTCACCTGCTGGAGAACGACCGATACAGCCAGAACCAAAGCCACCTAAAGGCATTCCGTGCCAGGGGCCATCATCTAGGTTAGAGGCATAGCGGACAGTGTAGGGTTTGTCCCACCCTTTACCGATCGCTCGTTTCCAGGCACAAGCAGGAATTTTCGGTGGCAAGATTGGATAGATCATAACCCGATTTTACTATCAATAGGCATCACTCGACACTACGCACAAGTCCTGTAAAGCCTGCTACCCAAAGCGAGGTCAGAATCCAACCCAAGATAATATGAGCCCAAAAATAATATCGCAGTAAGCTCCCTGTTTTGCATTTGAATAGGATCAAGGGGATTTCTTTTCCTCTATTGGCATTGGGAAGCCACTTACTCTGTTGATGTAGATCGACGATCGGGATAAATACATCCAGGGAGTAGAAGAAGGGATGAAATTTTGGATAGTCTTCTGAAAGTTTGGCTGGGGTTGAGGAGGAAGTTAACTCAAATGCCCCATCTTCAGAGGGAGTTATCAATTGCCATGAATCCCCCCATGTGAATAGGCGGACTCCCAAGACTACAAAGCCTAGAGAATAGACCAAAGCAAGACTGGATCGATAGCCATGGCCTATGGTAATACCTAGGAAGCGGTTCCACAACTTACTGAAACAGTTCAGTTCTCCATAAAGGCGACGATCTTTCTGTTTACCGATCAGCACTTTTGTTGCTTCTTCCTCATATCCGCTCTCCTGGAGTACTTTAGCTAACTGTTCATAGGGTTGAGGAGAAAAGATAGGGGATTGCTGTGAGTTCTTAATATTGTATTGAAGTCTTAACCAATCAAGGCGTGAATTTCCATCGTGTGGAGAATCATTATCGATTTTCTCGTAAACCAATCCATCTAGGTAAAGTTTGCCTTTGCCTGGCCAGCTTTGTTTTTCATCTGAAAGCGTGCCAATGGTCGCAAAACGGAGATCGAGACTCATGTTATGGGAGTCGCCTAGGGACTTGCGTAAAAAAAAGATACCAGCTAAACAATCTATATTCAGTAGAACAATCGAAAACTTTATTTGTACATTATTAAGCCGCAACCCCCCTATCTTCTTTAATATGAAAAGATCATCAATAGTTGCATTTTTGAAACTTACATTTCCCTTGGCTTTAAATTTATTGTGCAAGAAGACAGAACCCTTGATCTCAGCATTCTCAGCTAAGAGCGCGTCTCCTTCGAGGTTGTCAAATTCTCCGCTATCGCATTCAAGATTTCCACCAATGGTGGCTCCATTCAGCCGGACCACTCCCTTAGCTTTGAAACCATTCCTCAACCAGACAGAACCCTGGATCTCAGCACTCTGAGCCACGAGCGCATATTCTTTGGGGTTGTCAAATTCTCCGTTATCGCATACAAGACTTCCACCAATAGTGGCTCCGAACAGCCATACCTTGCCCTTGGCTTTAAATTTATTGTGCAAAAAGACATTACCTTTGATCTCAGCATTCTCAGCTAAGAGCGCATATTTTTTGGGGTTGTCAAATTCTCCGCTATCGCATTCAAGATTTCCACCAATGGTGGCTCCGAACAGCGATACCTCGCCCTTGGCTGTGAAATTCTTGCAAAAGAAGACAAAACCCTTGATCTCAGCACTCTGAGCTGAAAGCGCATATCCTTTGGGGTTGTCAAATTCTCCGCTGTCGCATACAAGATTCCCACCAATGGTGGCTCCAAGCAGCGATATCTTCCCCTTGGCTTTGAAACCGATAAGAAAGACATCGCTCTCCACCTGAATACCTATTGCTTCTAAAGAAGAGTTAACAGATTTTTCTTCTGAAGTATCATCAGGGATCTCACTAGAAGCAACATAAGAGCCTGAAAGGTTAAGGAATTTCAACTTCGCCCGCTTAAGAATAATAGCCTCTGTGAAGTGACAATTACGAAAAATTAGGGGAAAATCAAGGCTGGCAAATTCTAGGTTGAGTCTTCCCGAAATTTTTGCTCCTACGATTTCTAACCCACGATGCGTCAAATGCTCTACAGCCTCTGAGTCTGTGCAAAGCCAAACGATTAGTTCTGCTCGGAGTGTACGTTCTTCTCCCCAGTTATCGCCATTGGCACGATCGTTGAGAGCATCATCAGCTTGATAATTTGCCTCTTCTCCTCTAGTAACTTTCTCCAATAGTTGTTCTTCAGATCGGCATAATAACGAAAAACTTGATGTGGCCAATTCTGTTAATGATTTTTTAGCCTCGCTCCTCATTGGTTAATAATACTTAGGGTTTGCTGAAAAGGTTTTTTGATCAGGTTCTCCGAGTCAGGAGAGGGAGTCAGAATCGTCTAGACAATTTTAAAGTGTATGGGTGAATGGCACTAATATTATTGGCGATCGCGATCGCCAATAATCTTAGGTTTTTGGGTAAAGTCGAGTGGCGATCGGCTTACTTATCGATCTCAGTAATTGTCCACAACTACGGGGATAGGTAATTGCTACCAAATTAATAATCAGACAAATGGTTCCCAATGCAAACAAGATAAAGCTCACCGGAGTGAGCACTCCAATTAATAGCCAAGTAGTAACGTGAAAATATAGCGTTAGAGCAAAGAAACTGGCAAATACTGCCCCTAGGCGAATTTGAGACAGGGGGCGCATGAGAAAAAGCAGTATTAAGGTTTGTAAAGTTGTTAATAAGTTAGCTGGTACCAGAAAGGCGCAAATAGATACGCAATGGTTGCGAGAAAATTCACAGATAAGGTCTATATTTAGCATTTATTTGACTATATTTGGATAGATATGATCATTTTCCCAAATAATTGTTACAAATCGACCCTGATTTTAGAGTGAACTTCTTGCAGAAGTCGGAAGCAACGGGGAACAGCAAAAGATTAAACCTCTTTACAATTCTTAATGAGGTGTTACTTCTGACTTCTGCCTTCTACCCCACGCAGTTAAACATTGTCTGGAGCAGATACAGTCTTTTTCAGCCTGTTTTTCTTTCCTGTTAATAGCTGGCGCAGCCAGACAAAGAAATTATCTACATAAGTAAACATCACTGGTACCACTAACAAGGTCAGTAGAGTAGAGGTAGTAAAACCGCCAATGACAGCGATCGCCATCGGAGAGCGTACTTCTCCATCTGAACCCAACTCCAAGGCAATCGGTAACATACCAGCAATAGTAGAAAGGGAAGTCATTAAAATTGGTCGCAAGCGAGAAACACCTGCCTCTACCATTGACTGAAACTGGGGCTTTCCTTGCTTAATCCCAGCCAAAGCAAAGTCTACCAACAAAATAGCGTTTTTAGTCACCAATCCCATCAGCAGACCAATACCAATCAAGGCAAACAGCCCTAATTCCTTCTGAGTGACCAACAATCCCAACAAAGCACCGCCGAGGGATAGAGGCAAAGCAGTCAAAATACACAGGGGATAGAGAAAATTGCCGTAGAGCAGCACCAAAATAGCATAAATCGACATTACCGCTAATGCTAAAGCACTGCCAAAGCGAGCGAAAATATCTCGCATAATCTTAGCATCTCCGGAAGGTTCTTCCGAGACATCTGGCGGTAGGGAATTCATCGCTGGCAAAGCCCTGACCTTAGCGATCGCCTCTCCTAAAGAAATACCTTGCAGATTAGCTTCTAAAGACACCTGACGGTTGCGATCAAACCGTTGAATCTCTGCTGGACCGCTACCGAGGCGGATATCTGCTACAGCCGCGATCGGAACCAAAGTGCCATTAGAGCTAGGAACGCGAAGATTCTGGAGGTTTTCGATGTCAGAGCGCGATTGAGGATCAATTTGGACGCGAATGGGGATTTGGCGGTCGGGCAAATTAAATTTAGCTAGATTTGAGTCGTTATCTCCAATGAGAGCTAGAGAAGCAGTACGGGCGATCGCCTGTACCGACACTCCTAGATCGGCAGCGCGTTCTGGATCTGGCTTAATTAAGATTTCTGGCTTCACCAAACTGATACTGGAGGTAACTTCCACCAAGCCAGGAATTTCCCGCATCTGCTTTTCTAAGGTATTAGCCACTTGAGTAAGAGCACCTGCATTTTCACTCTTGAGAACCAGGGATAAATCTTTGCTACCACCGCTACCGCCTTGAGAGCGAAAAGCAATCCTCGCTCCTGGAATTTGCCGGAAAACCTGCCGCATCTGTTGTTGAAATTCCTGTTGGGAAATCTCCCGTTCGTCTTTAGGCACTAAGTTGACGTAGACAAGAGCCGAGTTAATTTTGCCATCATTTCCCGCCGTTGTCAGTACGCTCTTAACCGCTGGAGAGAGTTGCAACAAGCGATTGGTTTCTTGCATCACTTCCTCGGTTTCCCTTAATTGAGAACCAGGGGGCAAATCGATCGAAATTATGCTCAAACCAGTATCGCCACTGTTAAACAAACCTTTGGGAATAAAAGGCACTAGCTGCAAGCTACCGATAAAGAAAGCCACAGCAATTAACAAAGTAGTAATTCGGTGTCTCAGCGCCCAAGTCAGAACAGTTCGATAAGGTCGAACGCGAGGCTTAGAGGAGGGTTCTAGAGTCTGTTCTAGTCCTGCTGTATAACGGCTACTATCGCTTCTACCTTCTGTCTTTGCCTTTGGTTTGAGTAAGTAAGCACTGAGCATTGGGGTCATGGTTGTCGCCACCAAGGTAGAGAACATGGTGGAGACAGACACCGTTACCCCAAAAGGTTGGAAAAACTGACCTGGAATGCCACCCATAAAGGCGACGGGAAGAAATACTGCCACGATAGTAGCAGTAGTTGCTACTACTGCTAAGCCAATTTCTTTGGCTCCATCTAGGGCTGCTTGATAGGGTTTTTTGCCCATTTGCAAATGCTGGTCGATATTTTCGATCATGCAAATGGCATCGTCAACCAGGTTGCCCACTGCTAGCGCCAGCGCCAGGAGAGTCATGCCGTTAAGGGTATAATTCAGGGCACTCATCACCCAAAAGGTGGGGATAATTGATAGGGGCAAAGCCATAGCTGTGATTAAAGTCACCCGCCAATCTCGTAGAAATAGGCCTACTGTCATTATGGTGAGCAAGCAACCCAAGACCAAAGCGCTAATTGTGCCTTGGTAGGAAGCGCGGATGGAGTCGGCGCGGGTGAAAATTAAGTTGAGCTCGATATCTTCAGGCAAGATCTTTTCTAGCTCTTTGACAGCTTGACGCACTTCTTGTTCAACGCTAACCAGAGTGCTACCAGTACTGCGCAGCACCGAAAAAGCAACTACTGGTTCGCCATTGAGATAAGCAGCCTGTCGCGGATCGGCAAAGCTATCTTTAACTTCTCCTAAATTGGAGAGAGTCACGGTATCGTCATTAGGAAGCACAATACGCAGCCTGCGCAACTCTTCTACTGTCTGGGCACTTCCTAGAGTTCTAACGTTTTGTTCACTCCCACCGATCTCGGAACGCCCTCCAGGCAAGTTAACGTTAAAATCCCTAATTTGCTCGTTAACTTGGGTAGCGGTAATGCCGTAAGCTTGTAAGCGCTTGGGATCGAGATCGACGCGAATTTCTCGATCGACTCCTCCCAGCCGATCGATTTGAGCAACGCCTTCTATATTGAGAAGGGCGCGGCTAATTTTCCGGTCTACGATCTCGCTCAATTCCTCAACCGAGCGTTCCTCGGAAGCGACCGCATAGGTGATCACTGAACCTGCAGCAAATTCTAAGCGCTGAATGATCGGATCGTTAATATCTTGAGGTAAGTCTTGACGAATTTGGGCGATCGCGTTGCGAACGTCGTTGGTTGCCCGATCACTATCGGTTCCCAGAACAAAATTTACCGTGGTTATTGAGCTTCCATCGGTAACATTTGAGAGAATCTGGTCGATATTTCCCAAACCAGCAACAGCATCTTCAATTTTTCTAGTTACCTCAGATTCTAGTTCTTCTGGACCAGCACCCCGTTGGCTAACAGTTATATTTACGGCTGGTACGTCAATATTGGGACTATTGTCAATTCCCAATCCCAGAAAGGATCCTAAACCGACAATTGCCAGAATTAGAAAGGTGACAATAGTGGGAACGGGATTTTTAATTGACCAAGAGGATATGTGGAAGGACATTTTTTGTGACAGAGAAGGTGTGAGGAGAGGGGGTAAGTGAGAGAGGGGAAAGTGTGGGAAGTGTGGGGAGAAACACCTAACACCTGACCCCAGGGAAAAGTTTTCGCTCTACTGTTGTTGCTTTTACCTGATTTCGACCCGATCGCCATCTTTGAGATAGGGTGCGCCTTTAACTACTATGCGATCGCCTGGTTGTAAGCCACTGATAATTTCTACTTTCCTATTGGGGAGAATTTCTCCTATTTGCACTCGCTGTGCCTTAACAGTGTTGTCTTGTTGTAGTAAGTAAACGATCGAACTCTCATTAGCTTGAGGAAGTACTGCAGCCATTGGTAAGGTTAAACCTGATGAGTTAGAAGTCACGATCGCCGCCTCTAAAAACATCCCTGGTTTGAGAGATGGTCGATCTTCTAGCTCGACTTTGACAGTTGCCTGACGGGAACTTTCGTCAATTACTGGGTTAATTTCTCGTACTTTCCCAGACAGCTTTAAACTGCGATCGAGATCGGAGGCAATTAGTACTTTTTGCCCAACTCTAATTAGAGCTAATTGAGTTTCAGGAACTTTAACTCTCAGCTCCAAACGCCCATCTTCGATAATCTGAAATAGGGGTGTTTGAGAAAAGGAAGTAGTGGTATTGCCGACGCGAGCATTTCTTTCGGCAATTTTGCCACTTACTGGAGCCTTGACCCGCGTATCTTCTAGTTGTTCCATTACTAAGCGCATTTGGGCTCTAGCCTGAGCTAGTTGGGCTCTTGCTTGGGCAATTACTTCCGGACGCGGACCTGCTTCTAATTGTGCTAATTTTTGTTTAGCTTCCCGCCAACGTGCCTGGGCTTGTTGTAGACTAGATATTTTGACGCGCTCTTGATTTAAAAATTCATCGAGGCGATCGCGAGCAATTGCGCCTTCTACTTCTAGATTTTGGTTGCGCTGTACTCGCTTTCTCGCTAAATCTAACTCTGACTCGGCTCGGATGATTTCTGCCGCAGCAATCTTAACATTTTCTCTGGCCTGGGCTACTTCTTCTGAGCGAGTTCCTGCTCGCAATTCCGCCAAACGAGCTTCTGCTTGCGCCACCGATGCCTGAGCCTCTGCTAACTCTGCCAACAGGGTATCATCGTCGAGAACTGCCATTAACTGCCCTGCTTGGACAAATTCTCCTTGATCTACAAAGATTTTCCTGATTTGCAAGCCTGTTGCTTGGGATAATACTGGTACCATCTCCACTGCAGCAACGGTTCCTGTAGCTTTTAAGGTGCGATTAATCTGAGAGGTTTGTACTTCTGCGACTGTCACGCTTTGAGCTGCAACTTGCGAACTAGGGACAGGAGATATGGGCGTAACTGGATTTTGGGTAGGGCGACTCGAAGTAGAAAGTACGCGGGTTCCTGCTACTGTCAACACCACACCTATCCCTAAACCGATCAGAAGACCTCGTCCGCCTGAGAGCCATCTGGATATAGTTTTCTGCTGAGGAGAATTGAGGGATAATTGTGAATCTGCCTCCTTGAGAGCCGGCAAATTAATCTCGCCTGTTTCTACCTGTGAGCTTTTAGAGTCAGTGATTTCAATAACTTTTTTCAGGTTAGTATCTTGACCTGATATTTTCTGGGTCACGTTTCTTCCCCTTGGTTAATTTTTAATATAAGACTTATATTTTCCCTTCTTTCTTAATTTTACTTAATAAAAGTATACATTAGGGAGATGGATTGCGGCGACTAAACCTACGTGAGTTCGGTTTAAAAACTAGATCTTGGTTTGAGGAGTTAGGAGTGAGAATATTTTTTCTGAGAAATTTTTTAATAAATCCTGACCTAGTGCTACTAACAGCCTAGCATAGCGGTAAAAAACAGCCTTAGGGCTCCGGAATACAGTATCAGTATCTTGAGGAGGATATCTCCGCGCAAAATAAGCATCGGTTATGTAATCGTGTAAAGCTTTAATGTGTAAAATAAGTCAATCATCTAGCTTGACTTAGCTGGCTAAGAATGAAAGATAGCGATCGGATTTGATTGGTGAACTGAGTGGTGAACAGAGGTGTTAGGTATTAGGAAAAAACTTGTGATATATTTCCCCCAAAATCAAGCTAAATTTACACCTAATAGTGCTAAGATAGGTGTTCTCTAGAAGTTTAATGATTGCAGCCGACTAATTAAGCTGCAAAGCTTCTTTAGCGTTAAGATACCGCCAAAGAGCAAGTATTATCATTTACTTCTAAACAAAACTTCGATCGTAACCTCGCCTTAACTTCCAACAAAGGCTTAAACTAAAGTTTGCAATATGCGTTGAAATTAAGTTAGTCGAGCTGTGCGGAAAATTATCATTGCTGGTAACTGGAAAATGCATAAAACTCAGGCAGAGTCCTTGGAGTTTTTGCAAATATTTAAGTCGAAGCTAGAGAACACTAAAGAAGGAATCGAAATAGTTTTGTGTCCTCCGTTTACCTCTTTAGGAGTAATGTCCAAAAGTCTACACGGTAGCCGTATGAGGCTGGGTTCGCAAAATATTCATTGGGAAGATACCGGAGCCTACACCGGGGAAATTTCCGGACCCATGCTGACAGAAATAGGTGTAAGCTACGCCATCGTCGGTCATAGCGAACGCCGTCAATATTTCGGAGAAACTGAAGAAACAGCTAATCTGAGGCTACAAGCCGCTCAACACCACGGTATAATCCCCATTCTCTGCATTGGAGAAACTAAGGTACAAAGAGATGCTGGTCAGACGGAACAGATTGTCATTAACCAGTTGAAAAAAGACCTAGTAGATATAGATCAGAACAATTTAGTCATTGCTTACGAACCAATCTGGGCAATTGGCACTGGGTATACTTGTGAAGCTAAAGAAGCTAATCGAGTTGTTGGTTTAATTCGCTCTCAATTAGATAATAAAAATGTTTCCATTCAGTACGGTGGTTCTGTGAAACCAAATAACATCGATGAAATCATGGCTCAACCAGAAATTGATGGCGTGCTGGTTGGAGGAGCCAGTTTAGATGCTGCTAGCTTTGCTCGCATCGTCAATTATCAATAGTTATTAGTTATTGGTAGTTGGTTGTTTGTAGGGATTTAGACAGCAATTACCGAGAGTCTCTGCAAACAACAAGCAACTTTCCCACAAACAATAGACAAAAAATGACTAATGGCTAGCTCAAATTTACATATCAGAGGACATTCCTTCTTTTGGGGAGAACGTACCTATCTAATGGCGATTTTAAACATTACCCCTGACAGTTTTAGTGATGGGGGGGAATACTCTACCCCCTCAACAGCAGTAGCGCAAACTAAAAAACTGGTCCATGGCGGTGCTGATATTATCGACATAGGTGGTCAGTCAACTCAACCAGGTGCTCCCCAAATATCTGTTGAAGAAGAATTAAACCGAGTAGTACCAGTAATTAAAGCACTGCGATCGCAGCATATCTACGTGCCGATTTCTATAGACACGACCCGCGCTTGTGTGGCGGAAGCAGCGATTGAAGCTGGTGCAGATCTGGTCAATGATATCTCTGGAGGTACTTACGATGCCGACATGTTTCCTGTAGTGGCTAAATTAGGAGTGCCAATGGTCTTGATGCACATTCGCGGTACGCCCCAGACTATGCAAACTATGACCGATTATCGAGACTTGATCGAGGAAATTTACCAATTTTTACAATCTCAGATCGCAACGGCGATCGCAGCAGGAATCCAGAGATCGCGCCTGATCATCGATCCTGGCATTGGCTTTGCCAAAACTTATGAGCAAAACCTGGAAGTAATAAGAAGGCTAAATGAGTTTCGCTCTCTAGAAGCACCAGTGTTAGTCGGACCATCTCGTAAAAGCTTTATTGGACATATTCTTAATGAAGACGACCCTAAAATGCGAGTTTGGGGAACAGCCGCAGCTTGTTGTGCGGCGATCGCTGGCGAAGCAGACATTGTTCGGATTCACGATGTTCCGCAGATGTACGATGTTTGTCGAGTAGCAGATGCTATCTGGCGCAATTAAGTTTTGACCTACTTAGTTGGTATTGACTTCAGTTTTATGGAAAAAAGTTTAAAGTTTACCAGTTAAAAGCTTGCAGACAAAAAGCTTTTCAATTTCCGAGTTATATTGGTATGTAAATAAAGCTGGGAAGTTACACGAGCATAGCTAACTTTATCGTCTTGCTATCGCTTTGAGTAATACTACGCAGCAGATTCTTAATTCTTATTTATCAATTGTCAAGAAGAATACAATTTAGAGCCGAATATTAACAACTAAGCAATAAGCACAGAACAATGAGCGAACGTTGCATGATTCCTGCGGTTAAATCGCCCAAGGACTATCAAGTATATCGTATTAGTCCCCAGGACAATAACCGTTTAGCGATTATTTTTGACTCAGCGATCGCCGACGATTCCCTGACAGTTTGCGTAGAAATTTTCGATCCTGGCGGCAAAACTCCCTACCATCGTCATAATTTTGCAGTAGAAATGTTTTTTATCCTCAAAGGAGAAGGCGCAGCTGTCTGCGATGGCAAAATGATTTCTCTGAATGCGGGAGATAGCTTATTAGTAAGACCCACAGGGATTCACGAAATTAGAAATACTGGTGCAGAACGCTTATATGCTTTGTGTTTTATGGTGCCTAATGAAGATTTTTCTGAACTCATTCGCAGTGGCATCCCTGCAGAGTTAGATGAAGAAGATTTAAAAGTACTTAAAAGGGTAGATTCTTTAGTGAGCTGTTAAAAAGAGGGTAGAGGGCAGAAGGTTAGATTATCGGTAACCATAAAGCCTTTTTGCTCACCTGCGGTGCAGTTGCCCTTGGTGCGGCAGACAGTTAAAAGTCGCTTGTCCTTCTTCATTAGTTGTTTGTTTTTCTCTCAATGACCAGTAATAAAGTTAAAAAAGAAACGGTATCGATGCGCACTAGAGACGGGGTGCGACTAGATGCAGATATATATAGTCCAGATACTTCTGGGAAATTGCCAGTGCTGCTAATGCGGCAACCCTATGGCAGAGCGATCGCCTCCACTGTTGTCTATGCTCATCCCAGTTGGTATGCTGCCTGTGGCTACATCGTCGTAATTCAGGACGTGCGCGGTAGAGGTACGTCCGAGGGAGAATTTCAACTCTTGGCGCGGGAAGTAGAAGATGGTGTGGACGCAGTTAATTGGGCAGCACAATTACCAGGCAGTACCGGTGAAGTAGGGATGTATGGCTTTTCCTACCAGGGAATGACTCAGCTATATGCTGCGGCTGCCAAACCAATTGCTTTAAAAGTCATTTGTCCGGCAATGATAGCTTGGGATTTACATAGCGACTGGGCCTATGAAGGAGGAGCATTTTGCCTGCAGGCTAATCTAGGATGGGCAATTCAACTAGCAGCAGAAAGCGCCCGTTTGCGCAAAGATGAAACAACTTTTCAACAGCTTTATGCTGCCTCGCGCAATTTACCTTTATCTGATGACATTCCTGCCAGTCCCGATATTCTCAGATATTTGGCACCGGAGTCATTTTATCATGCTTGGTTAAAACGTCCTCACTCTGACGAATATTGGCAACAATTATCTCCCAAACACCTACTCCAAGATGTAGATTTACCGATGCTGCACGTGGGAGGATGGTTCGATCCCTATCTCAGGGGGACTCTCAATCTTTACAAGCACATGGCGGCTCATTCTCAGTTACCCCAGCATCTTATAGTTGGTCCTTGGGCGCACCTACCCTGGGGGCGTAAGCTAGGAGCAAAAGATTATGGCAAAGAGGCAGTTAGTCGGGTCGATCGCCTACAAGTACGTTGGTTCGATCGTTTTCTCAAAGGTATAGATCGGGGCATTTTAGAGCGACAACCAGTTTGTCTATTTGAGATGGGAAGCAATCAGTGGCGCTATTTTGATACTTACCCCAGTCACGAGCGACAATACTATTATTTAAAAAGTAATGGTTTAGCTAGTATGGGAGGTAATAACGGGAAATTAGTACAAGCTGCAGTTGGAGCGAATAAGTCTTCTGAGGATATCTTAGTTCACGATCCTTGGCGTCCGGTTCCCGCTTTAGGGGGTCATGCTTCTTTGCCTGCAGGTTCCTTTGAGCGTTCGAGTATAGACGATCGCACAGATGTTTTGACTTATACTTCTCTACCCTTAGAAGAAGAACTGCATATAGCAGGAGATGTAGCAGTAGAAATTTATTGTCGAGCAGATGCACCTAGTTTCGATCTGTGTGCTGTACTATCAGAAGTTTATCCCGATGGTAGAGTTTATAACTTTACCCAAGGATATCTTTCCTATTCCAGAGGCGAAGCACATACGAGCGCTGTAAAGATTATGTTACAATCTACCTGTATTTGTATAGCCCAAGGTAGTTGTTTGCGTCTCAGTTTGAGCGCTGCTTGTTTCCCTGCCTATCCTGTTAATCCAGGAACTGGTTGTTTGCCTACTAAAGCAAAATTAATCGAGGCGAAGGTTATTACTCTCAAAGTCAGCTGTGGCGGTAATTGTCCTGCTAGAATTTTGCTACCTTTAGGAGAACCAATAAACTTAGACGATCGCAAGAGTTAGATTTGAATTTTGCTAACACTGGAGATAACTGACTGGTTATTCTTAAATTTATATCATTAGTAATATGCATTGCTTATTCCCTAAAAGCCTTATCTTATGGCACTAGGTAAATCGTCTTTTCGTACCATTCTCTTGTCTCGCCTGCTGTTACTCAGCGTTCCAGTGCTGGTGATAGGGGTTTATGTTACCTATAGAAAAGCCCGTTCGGCATTTTTGGAAACTGCTCGTCAAAATCTGACTGAAAGCGCAGTTAGAAAAGCTCAAAGTATTAACCAGTCGATCGAGGCACTACAATCTAACTTGGTAACTGCCAGCGATACTTTAGTCTTAAAAATAGGTTGGACCCAAGACCAACAAGCTTTTTTATCACAATTACAACATAAGCTCCCAACTCAAATACATTGCCTGCAACTGATGGATTTAAAGACTGGCAAGATAACTGCTAGTACTTGTGGCGATCGAGTCTTAGGCGCTATAGATACAAGTTTGTGGTCCAAACAGCAAAAGCAGATACTCACCAAGCGCAACCAAATTTACGTCCAGCTACTTTCACCTTCACAATCGAGTTTGATCGCAGCCAAAAATAATGATTCGTCCCAAAAAAGCAGTCAACTGGATTTATTATTAGCTGCACCTGTGTACGATTATGAAAACAAACTGCACTACGTTCTGTGCGTTAAGTCATCGCTGCTACAACAGGAAAAGGTGGAACCAGGCTCTCTAGATGGCTATCCAGTAGTAATTAGTCAAGAAGGTATCATCTTGGCACATCCCATGCCTGAGCGAGTGGGAGAAAATATTCGAGAAATGCCAGATGCCCAAAGACTGGAAAGCTTGTTAGCCAGCGCGATCGCGGGTCAGGAAGATTTTCTTCACTTGTTTTTTTTAGAAGAAAAAGGTCGGGAATTAGTTGCTGGTTATACGGCAATTGAGAGTCCGATTAGCGGCGAGGAAGATAAAAAATGGGTAATTTTGGCTGTTACTCCCTTAGATGCTGCTATTTCTGCTCTCAAAGAGATTAAAATAGTGCTGGTAACTATGACCCTTGCTCTCCTGGGTGCTAGCATTTTAGCAACCTTGTATATCTCGCGGGAGCTAGCGAGTCCGGTCGAAAAACTTAGAGACTACACTATTCGCAAGCAAAATTTTCAATCTACAGCTCAAATTCCCCAAAATTTTCAAATTAGAGAGTTCAATCAACTGTCAGAGGCTCTCAATGAAATGGTAGAAAGACTAAAAACTTGGGGAGATGAAATAGTTGCTTCTTGGAAAGAAGCAGAAAATGCCAACCAGCTAAAAATAGAGTTTCTCAGAACTACTTCTCACGAATTAAGAAACCCGCTCAATGTGATCATTAACGGCATTCGCTTTGTTCGAGACGATCATTGCACTAACAGCCAAGAAAATATGGAGTGGTTAGAACAAGCTGAAAATGCAGCCAATCATCTTCTGGGAATCATCAACGATATTTTAGACATGGCGAAAATGGAAGCGGGTAAACTCTCGGTCAGTATCAAGCAAGTTAATTTAGGCGAGATCGTTGAAGAAGTTATAAATTTACAAGCGCTGACAATTCAGAAAAAAGGTTTAGAGTTAAAAATCTTCCAACCAAAAGAACAGATACTCGTTAATGGCGATCCTGGAAAGCTGAAACAGGTCTTAATTAATGTTATTGGCAATGCAGTCAAATTTACCGAATCTGGTAGTATTACGATCAGCATCCAGATTGAAGATTTTGGCTCAAATGGCGATCTTCAAGAGCCCTCGCCTTCAGATTTAAAGGAGCTACCAGACAAGGACAATCTTAACTTCAATGGTTCTTCTGACTCCCAGGTAGGTACAGATGGCAAGAAGACTGAATCTGCTGCAGACAAACAATTGTCTACTGCTAACTTAAGCCAGAAAAAAGTAGTAGTAACAGTTGAAGATACGGGAATTGGCATCGATCCTTCTCAACAGAAAAAACTTTTCCGTCCCTTTGTCTTAGTAGATGGCTCGACTACTCGCAAGTATGGCGGTACGGGTTTGGGTCTAGCTATATCCCGTAAATTGATGGAACTGATGGGAGGAGATATTACTTTATTTAGTGGGGGAATCGATCGAGGCACTACTGCCAAAATCAGCGTCCCTTTGGCAGGGATTATTCCAGAGTCTGAAATTAAAGAACAAAATCTCCAAAATATGGAGACAGAAATTCCCGCAAATTTGGAGAAATCTTGAATTTTGAATTGATAATGAGGTAAATAAACAAGATTCAGTATTATTTATTTGCTAGACATAGCTTCGAGCAATTTTTGCTCATCTTCTGGGGACAAAGAAGTTTGCAATATTTTGCCGTCGAATTCTCTCAGTTGTTGTAGCACTGGTTCTGGTTCAGCTCGACGCACCAGCATCAGCAGAGCCGAGCTTCCTGGTGTTAATGTCTCAGTTAGTTGAGCGATAAAATCTTTGTCAAGATTAATCTTAGGTTTAGAACCTATCAGAGAACCAGTTGCCATCCCTGCTGCTACTCCTAACAAAGGAACAGCCAATAAAGTACCGAGAAACAATCCCCAGAATCCCCCCACTAAGCTGAGGATCCCTTGACCTTCTACATTAAAGTCTTGAGTGATTTTTAGTTGACCTTGAGAGTTTCTCACTACAACTGCAGCATCTTGAAGTTCGATCAGATTCTGATCTTGCATTTTCATCAGAGCGAGACGAACTTCTGCCGCTCGAAATTCGTCATCAAAGCCAATAACTACTAGCTTGCTCATTGTTCTTTATTATCGACGTCAAATATTTATGTGGCAACGGTTTCGAATATTGTACTATATTGATATTCCTTCGGGAACCGTGAGGAGAACATAAGTTAATTTAAGATGACACAAAGCCAACAAAAATTTTTCAGCCGAGTCTATTGTGCATTCATTTCCTTAACTTTTTTGACGAGCGCCAGTGTAGGATTGCTCCCTACAGCAGATATTGACACTGCGATCGCTTCCTCAGCGCGCGAAGGTCGAGTGCAACCATCCAATTCTGCCAAGAGTTTCCAAGATTGGTGTCTCGAGAAAGATAATTTATCTTCACAAACCCAATATACTATTGAAGTATTGCTCGAATTTTCTGGCGAAGAATCTTGTGATTTAGCCAATCGAGTATTAACTAAGTTAAAAGTTCTCTCCCTTAATTTTCGCAATATATCCGATCTTCGTCCTCTGGGTTCTCTAACTCGCCTAACGCAACTA
>JBFRWL010000322.1:0-12032 GCA_051439565.1 Prochloraceae cyanobacterium | reverse complement strand
AGTTTCATCTACAGAAGAGCCGTAGATATCATATTTCTTAATGCCCAACTGGCGAGCACTAGTTTCAGCATAAGTAGCAATTTCTTTAACTTTCGGCATATTATCTTCAGATCGCTCAATTTGATATTTTGTTAGCTGTTAGGTATTAGCTGATTGTTGATTGTTGATTGCTGTTGGCTGTTTGTTATTCTCCCCCTTGCCTTCCCAGACTCCCCACACTTCCCACACTCTGCTCACCCCCTCTCTTGCGTACAGACGAACCAAGTTACCTCTGCGGTAACTTATCGCCCTCCGACAGTAATTGAATCCACCTTAATGTGGGGTTGTCCGACAGTGACGTAAATACTGCCGCTAATAGAACCGCAAAAGCCAGCTGCTAAACCCAGATCTTTAGAACACATGGAGATTTTGTTCATAATCTCCTTGGCTTCACCAATTAGGGTAGCTCCCTTAAGAGGTTTGGTGATTTTACCATTTTCAATTAGATAAGCTTCTTCTGCGGCAAAATTAAACTCTCCGGTAGCACCTACACTGCCGCCGCCCATCTTTTTACAATAAATACCTTTATCAACGGAGGCAAACAGATCGTCTACCGAGTAGTTACCAGGAGCGATATAGGTATTGCGCATCCGAGAAGCACCAGCATAAGCATAGCTTTGACGACGACCGCTTCCAGTGCGAGGGTTTCCGGTGCGGAGGGAACCAGTGCGATCGGCTAAGAAATTCTTGAGGATGCCATTTTCAATCAACAAGGTTCTTTGTACTGGCATACCTTCGTCGTCCATATCGATCGTGCCGAAAGCGTTTTCTGTCAGTCCTTCATCCCAGGCGGTTAAACTTTCATGGGCAATTTTTTCGCCTTTTTTGTCGCTAAAAGGAGTAGTTTTCCTTTCAATCTGAGTAGTTTCTAGCAAATGTCCACAGGCTTCGTGGAAGATTACCCCGCCGAATGAGTTGGCCATAATTATCGGGTAAGTGCCGGATTCTACATAGTCGGCGTAGAGCATTTTTCCAGCGGATTCAGCAACTTCCTCAGCATTAGATTGATAATCCCAGCCGCGCAAGAAGTTAGGATTGCTGGTGCTGCCAACTCGCTTGCTGATGGAGGAACGATGAGCGCCGTCAGCACACAACAGATTGTAGCCTACAGACTGGGTCAGGCGAATGTCTCTAGCAAAAGTACCATCGCTGGCGGCAACTAATACTTCTTGCCAGTCGCGGAAATATACGGCTCGTCGAGATTGGACGTGAGAAGCTTTTTGGTTGAGCTGTGCGTTAGCTTGCAGGAGAATATCTCCCATTTCGCGCATGGAACTGCATTCAGCTAGCCAAGCCTCTTTAGCTTTAGCTGTCGCGTAATCTCTCAATAATTCTAGGTTTATTTCTGGCACGTAGGCGTTAGGACTGGGTAATTGCAGTCCCAAGATAGATAAACCCTTTTCTAATGCAGCTTTGAGTCCGGTAAAAGATAAATCGTTAGTACTAACATAACAGTCAGCTTTGCCGCGAAATACTCTCACTCCAGCTCCCGTTGACAAGCGTGGCGAAATGCTGGTGATTCGATCGTCTTCTGCTAAACAGTTGATATAGTTAACTTTCTCTAGGAAAAATTCAATAAAGTCAGCACCAGCGGCGCGTCCTAATCCGAGGAGAGTGGACAGGGGAGCTTCCCAAGTGTGATCGAAGCGATCGCGAGTATATCTATATTCTAAGTTATGCAGTTCTCTAGACAGCAGTAAGGTAGGCGGCATAGTAATTTTCTCTGCTAGGGTAGGTAGCGTATTTATCAGTTTAACGCAGGGTGATTGCTGTTGGTTTCTCTCCCTTGTCTCCCCACACTCCCTACACTCCCCACACTCCCAACACTTCCCACACTTCCCACACCCCCCTCTCAACCCCACTCAGGAAAATCACAGGGTTCACACAATAATTGCAATGTTTGTGTTTTGATACGCTTGTTAAACAATAGGTGTTTTTTATCTCTAACTATCCAATAATATCCGTACTCTTGAGAGTATCTAGGATTTTCAAACTCGATATATAATGTATCTCCAATTGTGGGTTGCATAATTAATTCGTTATACTCTCTTCTTTCCAGAGACTTACCTTGATAGAAAATTTCCAGAATATATTTCACAATCTCACCGCCGATTAACTTATTAATTAAATTATTAATCTTTAGCTTGATTATCTTTTCAATTAGTTAATTATAACATCAGCTAAATAGCTGAATAAAATCCCGTTAAATCTTATAAATCGCTATGGTGAGTAGATCTTTTTTATCAAGCAAGGTAAGGAAGTATTAAACATTAAAATAAGTTGCAGGTTTTGATTATAAATAAACTTTAGTTCCTGCAACCTTTCAATTTTTAACCTGGAAAGAAATTAAGATTAGCCTAAGTCAACTTTAACGACTTTGTGCTTTTCTTCTTCTGCTTTGGGTAGGTTAAGATTCAAGATACCATCTTTGTATTCAGCCTGAACTTTAGTATTCTCAATTCGGGCTGGTAAAGGAATTAAGCGGTGGAATTTACCATAACGTAATTCCGTGCGAGTCATTCCTTTTTCTTCAGTTCTGCTTTCAGATTTGCGTTCGCCGCTAATGGTAACAGATTCGGCGGTAACCTCTACATTTAAGTCTTTAGCTTCCATCCCTGGAATTTCTAGCTTCAGGTGGATAGCTTCAGGAGTTTCACTTATCTCAGCAGCAGGAACAAATCCTACTCCAACCGTTTCACCATTACCAGCCGGTGTGATTTTGTTAAATAAACGGTTCATTTCCCGTTGTAACTCGTCAATTTCCCGAAAAGGTTCCCAACGAATAAGTGACATATTTGTTACCTCCTAAGTTAGGACGTTTATCTGGCTAGAGGCTCGATTTGCATCCTTGCCTCTAATATTTAGAATAGTGCAAACTACTCTAGTTAGTTAATCGGTTTTAAACCCAATTATTGTGGCAATTGCCGTACTTAACAAAAATCGCTATATTTTTGTTGAAAAGCCAAATTTAAGTTTAATTTACAGGCAATGTAACTTTTGTCTGAACTTGCTCCGTACAAATGAAATAAACAAGCTTAAAACCTTATCCTCCAAGGAGACAGCGCAATTCATCGGGAACCGAAACTACTTTTCCCTGAGAATAGTTAAAGGCTGCCATTCCGGTTTTGGCTACAGCTAGAAGCTTTCCTTTCTCAGGTAAACTGAGACGATACAAGAAATCCCATCCCATTCGATTAAACTCGGTGGCTCCAACGTCGATACGTATGCGATCGCCCAGAAAACCCTCCGCTTTATACTGAATAGCTGCATCGATCTGGATTATCCCGACTCCACAGGCATCTTGTTCACTTAATCCAAGATGGATTAACCAGGACACACGGGCATCATGGATTAGACTCAGCACCTTGTCGTTACCCAAGTGTGCTCCATAGTTAAGATCACTCACTCGAACAGTGACTTCGGACGAAAAAGGAAGTTGCTCGGGGATATCAAGTTTTATACGACCCATCAGAAAATCATTGTTTTGGTAAGACTATTTTTAAATGCTACTTTTTTGCGTCGCTCCCCTACATTTTGTAGACCTAATAAGCGGCTACGCAGCTATATTACTCATATTTGAATAAAAGCGCATCTTCTTCGTAGTTCTTTTGAATCCACTCATCGAAAGAATAGAACAACCAAAATTTTTCCGTTGGTATAGAAATGCTTACTACAAGTTCTTGGAGAACTTGTTGGTGTTCTTCATCTGTAAGATCTAGTTCAAGACGTACTTGTTGTAGTAATAATAAACTATGGAATGATTGAATATAACCTTTAGTCAAAGCTTGCTTGAGTACTCCTTTATAGATTTCTAGACGTTTGTTCTTAGAAAAGCCTGCCAAGACCTTAGCCAAAACGTAGACTTCATCAGCATTGAGCTGTGATAAAGAACTTCCTGGCAACAATTGGGATAAATTCAAATCCAGTTGACTTAGTTGGGAGCGAAGCAAGTTGGCTAAGCTTTCCTTAGTATATCTTTCTGAACTCAGCTTCCAGGTCCGATAAAGCCAGATAGTACTCAATAATATTATCGAGGCATCAAAGATATACTGCAGCGACCAAGGTAGTAGATAGATAAAATTGCGTCCGGCAAAGATGAAAAAGAAATTGAAGACAATAAACGTGCAGCAAGTAAACATGCGATGTCGAATCTGCACTTGGTTGATGGGCTGATTATTTCTTTTTAGATAACCTTTGTAAGTTTTTTCCAGCCTTCGCCCAAGAAAATAGCTACCCCAAGTAAACACAGCTAAAGTAAGAGGAACTGCTACTAACTTAGGAATAGGAATTGGTTGGTTAAATAGATAAAAACCTGGTTTGAATAGATTACTTAATTGCTCCTCTTCATGCGCCCAAGCACCAGAAAGATAATAATCCCAATTGCCAGCATATAAGTAATAGTAGATGAAATAGCCGATTACTAATCCGAAGTAAGCATAGTAAATAAATTGTATTTCTGGTCGAGTAATACCATCCCAGTAAGACTTTTCAGCATCAAGATCAATACAGACAGTTTGACAGCCGACACACGCACTTTTCTCTTTTCCCTCTTGGCTGACAGTGCGACAAGTCGATTGGGTAATGGTTCGACGTTCGGCTTCGTGAGCTTTGCTCGTCAACAAGCCCCTTGGTTGCCCATAGATTTTTTGCACTACTGACATAGGACAAAAATAATTACACCAAGTTTTTCCTCTGTAAAAGAAACCGATCGCAATTGCTGTCAAAATTATACCAATCAGAAAAATCGGCAAAAGTAAACGGTTCGAATTGACGAAGAGGATCCGACAGCAAAGACCTAAATAAAGAAGAGTGAATTGTAAATACAAGTAGTTGCGACCAAGCCAAGTATTTTTTTGAACTTTGGGAATCTCATAGCGAGTTTGGCCAGTTTTAGGATTAACTAACTTATGCTGTCGTTGAATTCCTAGAGCACGAGGAATCTGAGACAAAAAGGATAAAGGGCAAATTCGTCGCCAAAACTCATGACCAACAACTAAAAGGCTAAAGATAGCAAAAGGGATAACGATACCCCAAAATATAGGTGCTCCAAGAGCATAAGGTTTCTCTTCCAGACAAACTCCCTGTACTTGGATACAAACTTCTCGAACAATTCTCAACGGACTTAAGAAATTGTGGGAAGCACTTAGCCAAGGAGTAATGGGATCGTAAAATAGAGAACAGATGAGAATTAGCCAGCTTAGTGTGATTAGCCAACGCAACCTGTGCATCTGGCGTTCTGAAACTTTATTAAACATATTTTTGAGAGGCAAAAGTTAGCAGGGTTTGTGACCTAAGTTATTGGTTTTTGCTAATTGCTTTATGAATTAATTAATTAGGGAATTTATTTTTTCCTAATGGTTATATTTTTTGAATCTTGTCATAAATAAGCTTTTTTGTAATGCCAATTTGGCAGGGGGATTTCATCTACCCGAGCAAATCTTTTCAGGCAATGATAGAGTAAAGAGAAATAAACAAATTCGAATTCTAGTGGTTGCTAGTTTCAATTGATGAGCGCCCCATTATGTTAAGAAAGCTTCACACCATCGAGAACAAAATCGATATCGAAGAGATCTGCTTTCGGCAGCCCGCCTGTTAAAAGATGACCAACAATAGCTATTTTGTGGTATGTAAATAGGGGTGCGAATAGCAACGATAGAGGATAGTAAATGGCTGGTAGCGAAGTAAAAGCCGATTTATGGATAAGTGAATATATTACCCCTTGGGATATCTATGTACACGGTGTTACTAAAGTACTTGACTATAAAAAAACAGCTTATCAAGAGATGTATATTGTTGAGACAGGAGCCTACGGTAAAGCTCTTGTCCTTGATGGTAAGTGGCAATCCTGTACTGGCGATGAATTTCTCTACCACGAAGCACTGGTACACCCAGCAACAATTGCCCACCAATCCCCTAAAAACGTACTCGTCCTCGGCGGCGGGGAGGGCGCTACTATTCGGGAAGTGCTGCGCTGGAAGACAGTGGAAAAAGTAATGATGGTGGATATTGACGGCGAGGTAGTACAAGCTTGTCGCCAACACCTGAGTGAAATGCATCAAAATGCTTTTGACGATCCAAGAGTGGAACTAGTTATTGCTGACGCACTGCAAGTATTAGATACAACTTCCCAACAGTGGGATATTATCATTTCCGATCTTTCCGATCCGATCGAACAAGGACCATCATTCCAACTATTTACTAAAGAGTATTTTGAAAAACTTCAGCGAGTCCTTAACCCAGGCGGATACGTAGTTATCCAAGCCGGACCAGTTGCACCTGCTGAAATTGCTCTCCACGCTCGTCTAGTCAATACTCTGAAAACCGTTTTTGCTAGCGTTCACTCCTACTGCTCTCATACTCCCACCTATGCTTCTCCTTGGGGATTTGCTCTAGCTTGCGACGCAACTATAGTAACTCAAATAGATCCAAACGCAGTCGATCGATTGCTCTCAGAAAAAACTACAGGCGGTTTTCGCTTAATCGATGGTGCGACTTTACTAGGAATGTTACAAACTCCTAAATATATTCGTGAGGCGATCGGCCAACACAAGCAAGTATACACCCTCAAAGAACCTCCCCAATTCTTTGGCAAAGGATTGAATTTGAGAAGGTCTTAAGTGGGTAGGCAAAAATAAATATAAAACTGAAATGAATGGGATTTCTAGAGGGCGGGTATGCAAACACGCAAGCACATCTGCATACCCACAATTCAATGAAATCTTTAAAGCGATCGCCCGTATTTATCTAATAATTCTGGCAGGTAATCGTAACCATCGACTCCAATGACAGCAATAATTTCCGAGCGTACTTGTTGCCTAAACTGTGCAAATTTTTCTCCTTGTTGACCTTGTAAAATTGTTAGTAAACCTGCAGGTTGTCGCCACTCACTCGCCCCAATTTGCTCTAAAAGATACATTCCTAAGCAAGCATTACAGACAGCTTTATCTAACAAAGAAAGTCGATAATAGGCTTCAGCAAGGTAAGCAAAATTAATTCCTTGAAGATACAAATCGCCAGAAAATTGAGCAGCTTCTAAACCTTGACTCAAATATTTAATTGCCCCTTGAGGTTGGTCTAAAACAACATAAGCAATGCCAAGACTGCTGCAACAGAGGGCTTGACTTTGACGATCGCTTAATTTTTCCGCTAACTGCAAACCTTGTTGCAGGTAATTCATCGCGGTTTCATATACTTCTGATTCTATCTTTTCTAATTGTTGTGCTTGCAATACTTCGCTGTAGCCTAAATTAGAAAGTGCGTTTGCTTGTCCTAAACTATCTCCTGATTGACGACTGAAAATTAATGCTCTTTGAGAGTAGTTAATTGCTTCTGGATAATTTTTCTGCGCCACACAAATGCGACTGAGATGATTGAGATTGGCAATTTCGCAGGGGCGATCGCCTGCGTCGCGGGCAATTTCTAAGGCTTGTTGATGAAATTTTGTTGCTTTCTCGTAGCGACTTTGAGCTGCAAAAGAGTAACCCAAAAGCGTTAAAATCCTCGCCTTGGCTTGCGTACCTTCTACTCTGCGCAAAGGTTCGTCTAAATAGCTAATTGTTTCTTTGAGATATTTTCCCGAAAAAGAAGCAAAAATCCCCCCATACAAAGGAAAGTATTCCTGTTGAGAAAAGACGCGGAGAATTTGCAAGGTAATTTGAAAACAGCCATTGGCATAGTTACTGCTCAAACCACTAGCTAATTGCGACCAAATGAGGGCAAAAGTTAAAAAGGTGGAAATAGAAAGCTTGGCTCCCAATTTGGCATTATAAACTCGCTGGTCAAAAAACTGTACTAATCCTCGTTGCAAGCACTGCAAAACCACAGCTAATTCTACCCAAGCAGCAGGTTCAATACTTCTTTGCTTGGCGGAAAATTCGACTAAGGATTCATTGAGTGCTAGAGTTTGGAATAATTGTTGGAGTAAGGGACTGTTGACTTTTTTAGCCCAAAGTTTCCAAGGACCTGGGGATTCTCTAGTTTCAGTAAATCCTAAGCTTCCTTGCCCTTGTTCGTAAATCCAGCTGACCAAATCTCCTTGAAGTAGTTCCCAAGAAGCTAAGCCATCAGTAATGCCCATGGCTAGCTGTGCTAAGTTAGAGTCTGCCTGAGATGTGGCTACTTGTTGGAGACCTTTAGCTAACTGCTGGAGTTGTTCTAGGGTTAAAACGTCGGTTTGGTTGGGGTCAATTATGCTCAGGAGAGTAGTGAAGCGATCGCCGTCATCAGCAGTTACAATTTTGCTAGTAGCAGAGTCGAGCGCAGCTGTAGTTTGATTTTCTTGCAGCCATCGCTCCCACTCCCCCTGGATCGTTTGTAAGGCTCTGAGAATGCGGGCTGCTTTGAGTTTAGTTTCTAATTGTGCTTCAGTAGCACTCAGGCGTTCTTGCAGACAGCGCTCAAAGATTTCCCCCGTACCAGGTTCGATTCCCTGGACTAGCATTCTATAGACCTGTACCTTAGAGCGGATTTTACCTTTGAGGGTAGTATCTACAATGCCATCAATTAATTCTAGGTAGCGATCGCGCAAGGAGAGAGAGTCTGACATGAGGTTTAAGTCCTGGCTGTTAGCTTAATTGTGTCGTAGTTTATCCAGTTTTTTTGCCAAACGAACAAGTAATACCAATTGCCCAAAATACTGCTAAACATCAATTACTTGAATCTTTTGCCTGTTGCCTTTCCTAACCGAAGTGTAGCAATCTTAAATAGAATTGGGATAAAGCAACTGTCCTTGACCACTATAGACCCAGATTCGGCTAAACTGTGAGGGATAGTCGATTGCATTAATTATCTTTAAGTTGAAATGGAAATCGGACAAAAAGTAAAAGTATATCGTCTCAGAGACCGGGTATCCTCCGGCATTCAAGGCAAACTAGGAAAAGTTGGCACAATCAAAGACTATAAAATGACTGATGGCAGTGGTGTCGGTGCCGTAGTACAATTCGACGATCGAACCGCTACCTGGTTCTTTGAAGACGAATTACAAGTCGTGTAACTACAATAGAGAGGCTCCAGGCAAGAGGCAAGAGGAAAAACTATGGCCTTAATTCTGACATTTTTGGGCAAAGGCGGTAGTGGTCGCACGACAGTAGCGATCGCCGCAGCTAAAAAACTCGCAAGCCTGGGGTCTAAAGTCCTGCTAGTAGGACAAGACCCTAGCCCAGCCTTTGGCTTGTTATTGGGGGCATCTTCTGGTGTCGATCCGGTGGAAATTTCCCCTAATTTAACAGTAGTTCAATTAAATACAACAATACTTCTCGAGAGAAGTTGGGAACAGGTCAAAGACCTAGAAGCGCAATATTTGCGCTCTCCTACTCTAAAAAATGTCTACGGTCAAGAACTAGGCATTTTGCCAGGAATGGATGCTGCTCTTGCCCTCAATGCCATCCGCGATTACGATAAAAGCGGTAAATACGACGCGATCGTTTACGATGGCTGCGGCAACTTAGCAACCTTGAGAATGCTAGGAATAGCAGAAATTTTCAGTTGGTATGGTCGTAGGTTTGGTCAAGTTTTTCAGGAATCTGATGTAGGCAAGGCGCTGTCTCCTTTCATCCAACCTATCACTAGCGCCATCTTAAACGTGACCTGGAGTGCTGAAGATATAGCTGGCGAACCAACTAACAAAACCAGCGAAATACTCGAACAAGGTAAAGCTGCCATAGCTGACCCCAACCGAGTTGCTGCTTATCTGGTGACAACTGATGACCCAGCAGCCATCGCTACTGCTAAATACCTTTGGGGTAGCGCTCAACAAATTGGTCTGACTGTCAGCGGTACGCTGCTTAACCAAACTATCCTCACTGAGGCGATCGCCAAGGATTTTACGCCTCTAAAGGTTACTCCCGTTCCCCATCGCGTCGGCGATGACTGGCAACCCCTAATTGAGGCTTTACCTAATTTCCGAGAAGCCACTCAGGCTCCTAAACCTCTTACCATAGATACTGCCGCTCGTCAAGTCAAAGTATTTATGCCAGGTTTTACCAAAAAACAAGTGAAACTGACTCAATACGGACCAGAAATTACCGTTGAAGCCGGAGATCAACGGCGTAATATTTTCCTACCTCCGCCTTTGGAAGGTAAACCTGTCAAAGGGGCTAAATTCCAAGAGGGATATTTGATAATTTCTTTGTAAGTCTATGTCTAATCCTTCTACCTCCAACCCAAATGATTCCCAAATAGAAACAGAAGCAGCTAGCGATCGCAGTGCTAAAACCAGGCAACTGCTAGGGATGAAAGGCGCTGCGCCTGGAGAAACCTCGATCTGGAAAATTCGGCTGCAACTAATGAAGCCAATTACCTGGATTCCCCTGATGTGGGGCGTGATTTGCGGTGCAGCTTCCTCTGGCAGTTACACCTGGTCTGTTGAAAATATCTTAATAGCAGCAGCTTGTATGCTGCTAGCGGGGCCATTAATGGCAGGATATACCCAGACTTTAAATGATTTCTACGATCGCGAAATTGACGCTATTAACGAACCTTACCGCCCAATTCCTTCTGGTGTTATCTCCATTCCCCAAGTAGTTACCCAAATACTGGTGCTGCTATTTTCTGGATTGGGTCTTGCCTACCTCCTCGACGTTTGGGCAGGCAATCAATTTCTCACGATAACTTGCATTGCTATTGGCGGGGCATTTATAGCCTACATCTACTCTGCCCCACCCCTAAAACTGAAACAGAATGGCTGGATAGGAAATTACGCTCTCGGTGCTAGTTATATTGCCATACCTTGGTGGACGGGTCACGCTTTATTTGGGGAACTTAACTGGAAGATTGTGATTTTAACTCTGATCTACAGTCTGGCAGGATTGGGTATTGCGATCGTCAATGATTTCAAGAGTGTGGAAGGCGATCGCCAGTTAGGTTTAAAATCTCTGCCAGTCATGTTTGGCGTTACTACCGCTGCCTGGATTTGTGTAGTGGCGATCGACCTATTTCAAGCAGGGATAGGGGCTTACTTGATTGCGATTGACGAAAAACTTTACGGCACCATTCTACTATTGCTGGTTATTCCTCAGATTACTTTCCAGGATATGTATTTCCTGCGGGATCCTCTCAAAAATGACGTTAAATACCAAGCTAGCGCCCAACCCTTTTTAGTTATAGGCATGCTAGTAGCAGGTTTGGCTTTAGGTCACGCTGCAATTTAACCTTTCTTGGGGCAAGACACAAGACAGGAGTTAGAAAGTAAGGGTGTGGAGAGACAAGAGAGATAAAATTACTTATCCATCCTCTCCACACTGCTTCTGCCTTACCTCATTTATTGTATAAAATGTCAATAGGAAAGCCGTAAAACTCTGCCCTACTTTCCTCTCACCGCCAGAGGCAGGAGTCTCCAGCAGGAAGAAAGATGATAGAACCCAAGGACGAACAAGAGTTAGTTTCTATTTCTGAGCAGGAAAACCTAATTTCACCGATTGAAATTGACTTCTCTAGACTTAAAGATTTCCTCTACCAAAAGGAATGGCAACAAGCTGACGAAGAAACCTGGGCAATTTTATGTCAGTTAGTTGCCAAACCCAATGGAAGTTATTTGTTTAAAAGCGATATCGAGAAGCTATGTTGCTACCATTTAGAATTGCTCGATATGCTCTGGGTATTTCACTCTCAAGAGCGATTTGGTTTTAGCATACAACAACAAATATATCAAGAGGTACAAGAAGAATACCATTTATTTTGCGATCGCGTTGGTTGGCCCGCCTATCGCCCTAGCAATTCTGCTGCTGCTTTCGATTATAGAGAGCGAGCACCTGTAGGGCACTTACCTTCACGCCGTTGGATTGGTGGTTATTCTTGGTGGTCCCACATTCAAGCCTTAACCACAAAATTGGAACGCTGCGGAATTTTCTAGTGCGTGGAAAGCAAAGTAGAAAATTTCTTAATAGTTAATTTTTCCCCTCAGACCTAACACCTAACACCTACTTGTCTTTGCTGCTTCAAGATTTGTGGAGAAATTACTGGCCGATCGCTAGTAGTACTAGCAGACTGAAGTATAT
>JBFRWL010000321.1:0-5604 GCA_051439565.1 Prochloraceae cyanobacterium | reverse complement strand
GGGTAACTCAGTTGGCTTACTATCAATATCAGTTGCATTTACTGCAGTGTAGTCGAGATTCGATAAAATAGTACCGACGATCGCGCCAACGCCAACCCCGACGATTAGCAGGCGAATTACATATATAAATAATAAACTTAGCAGTGTTGGGGAGCGGCGAGATTTTTTTCTCTTGAAGCTAGTAGTTCTTTTAATTTTACTCTTAGCTGTAGTAGAGTCTTCAGCCTGGGGAGGAGTAGATTCTGAGTCTACTAACTCTAAGGTACTCTTTGGCTCTTGACTATTGTTACTAGGTTCTTTTGATAGTTGTTGGGGGCTAGAGATATTGTCTGAGTTGGTAACTACTTCATTGCCAAACAAAATATTATCCTCAACTAATAGATCTGATTGGAGTAAGGCTGATTCAATCTCGTTACGATCTCTAAAAGGTATAAACAAATCTTCCTCGTGGGGGATATCGGTATTAGTATTTGCTTGACTTTTATTTACGGGAAATAAAGTGGGAGTGGTAGTAGTATTAGAGTAACGATTGCTGTCAGAAGGAGTTACTAATTTTGGCAGCTCTATTAATTTTTCTGGTAAGGGATTCTCAGACTTACGCTTTTTTCCCAGAGGTATTTTGTCTGTTGACCCGTACAAGTCAAATGAATCTGTTGGATACCATTCCACCAAAATTAACTCCTCTGCGAGAATTCTTTGATAGCTACAACTTTAATAAGCGATCGAGGCGCTAAATGTACCATAAGAGACACAAAAAAAATTAAAAATTAAAATTTTGTAACTTACTTGTTACAGCATTTCTTGTTCTCACAATTTTTTTGCAACTCTAAGAGGACTTATCCCACTACTTCTTCCGCCGCTTGTTTGACTTTTTTTTGAATTCAAAATTAAAAATGTAGTTCATTCTTTCTTGAGTAAATTTTTAATTAACTCAGGAATCTGAGCAGGATACTTAGCTAAATTAACTTTAGCTTTGTTCAAAGCAGCGATCGTTTGCTGGTCTTGATTAGTAGCAGGCACAGAATAGGCTACTTGAGTAGTAATAATTGAGAGTGCATCGGTAAAATTTCTTTCGACTGGCACTTCCAGTCCAGCTATATAGACAATAACTGGTTTAGTAATGTTGCTGGCAATATAATTAGCAAAAGCAGGTGAAATATTACCGTTAGGCTGTTCGATCGGGACAATTACCTCAGTCGCCTGATCCTGTTCCAAGATTTGTAGCCATTGTTCGAAATTAGAGCCAATTATTCTCTCTGTACCCAGAGTAACAGCTATTGACTGTCCTAGTCCTGCTTGATTTAAAGCCAGAGCAACTTCGTAACTAAGGCTATCACTGGGGCTAATCAACGCTACATTTCCTGGAGTATAAAATTGGGGTTCAATAGTACCGAGCCAGATTTTTTCGGGGATAATAATTCCTGCGCTACCAGCTCCTAAAATCAAAGTATTAGTTGCCTGAGCTTTTTTGAGCAGTCGCACCATATCTAGGGGAGGAATGCCACTAGATATGAGAATAATCTGCCTAATTCCGGCAGCGATCGCTTCTAAGGCTGCATCTAGCACCCGATCTGGTTCGACAAAAATCAGCGTTGTCTCAACTTCCCCTACTCGCTCAATTGCTTCTTCTACTAAATCGAATACGGGAATATCATCTATTTGCTGACCACTTTGACCAGCACTTATTCCAGCGACAATATTGGTGCCGTAAGCTTTCATCCTCGCAGCGTAGTAAGAACCAAGGGGCTGTGTAATTCCTTGTACTACGACTTTACTTTCAGGTGTCCAATTCATTCTGCGTTTAAGCTAATGTGTATTTAACTTGTTTGGGGAACAGGCAATAGGGAATAGGTATTTAGGTAGCAGGTGTTAGGTCTTGGGTGTTTTTAGTGTTACCTCTAACCTCCCTTGTCTCCCCCTCACCACCTCTGTCAACACTAGTTTTCTTAAAAGCGTAGCAGCTTATTTGTGGAGTTTAGCGATATTTTGCCAGGGATATGGTCTTGCTGATCGCTTCTTCTAAGTCGCTCGTCCAGTGTACTGGTATATCTGCTAAATGTTCTTTAATTGGGTCAATTTCTCCCCCAACCAGGCGGATTACCCACTGAAGTTGATTACGCTGTTTGCTAGAGTGCCTCGGAGAACGGCGTCTTTGAGCAGAACGGGATCTAGAACCAGTCACTTGTCTGATAGTTTCTTCACCCTTATTTGTCAATGGCTGCTCTATTTGCAAACAATCGGCGATCGTACTCGCCACAATTTCGCTAATTTCTGGACTGCCGATAATATTGACCAAGATAGCCTTGAGTCCTTTAACTGCTAGCATCTGTTCTACAGCTAATTTTAACTGTTGAGCTAGGTAAGAATTAGGCAGTAATTCTGGTGTAGTTTTTTCTCCTACTAGCAAGCAACAGGAAGCTTTTCCCTTATTCTGAGCAATTAAATCCCAACTTACCAAAGCTAGACCAAGACTATTGCCAATAATACCTATATTGCCTCGTTCGTTTTTCCAATCTAGCCATCGTGGTTCTGGTATTGATAGAGAGGGTGAAGAGAAACTTGGCTCTTGTGGTAGGAAAGAACTTTCTAAGGGGAGCTTTTTCGGCTCTTGAAATACGATTAGATCGTGATGACGTACTAAAGCACTGTCATTAACGGTAATTTTGCCATCGAGAGCCATTACCTCACCGTCAGGACTAACACCTAGGGGATTAATTTCCACTAAGTCTAAATCTTGTTCCACGAACAGGCGGTACATCTTCTCGACGATCGCGCTAACTGACTCAATCAGCTTGCCTTTGATTCCCATCTTAATTGTCAAACGTCGAGCGTAAAAAGAGGAAAATTCTTCCTCAACCACTACCTTTTGCAAGTTTTCTAACAAAGGTTCCACCTCAATTCCTCCCTTGGCTGAACCGAGAAGCACCGGACGCTTAAGCTGGTAATCTAGTACTACTGCCAGAAAAAATTCCTCTTGGGAATTGTAACGAGCTTCTGCCAAAAGTACTTGGGGATATTGACCCATAATCGAGAGGTTAAAAATTGCCTGTGCTGCAGCGATCGCATCAATGGTATTTTCCACAAAGTGAATGCCACCCGCTTTCCCTCTTCCTCGAGCACGAACCTGAGACTTTAGCACCACTGGATAGGGAATTTGCAATCTCTTGAGCTGTCGGGGATCTTCGATCGGTTGAGATGGTAATAGGGGAATTCCCACTTTGCTAAATAATTCTTTTGCCTGATATTCGAGTAAATCCATCTTAATTCGCAGCCTGATATCCTTTAAGACTAACGCTACAACTATATTCTTAGTCTTTGCGTGTCTTTTTTGCTATTCAATCGGTTTTGTTGATTTAATGATAAATTAAATTCTTAGGGAGCGGAGGCTATGGTACAGATGGAAAAAATCGAGATGTCAAAATATTGGTTGCCAACAGTTGCAGTAGGTACGGGTTTTTGCTTGTTGATTTTCTGCAGTATTTTTTACGCTCTTACTCGTCCCTGTGCTGTCGGAAAGTGTCAAGAGATTTTTCAGGCAAAGCAATTGGCACAGCGTTCTGAGAACATACTAGCGCAGCCAAGCTCGACAAAAGAGATTATTGTCGCACGTCAGCAGTTAGAAGAGTCGATCGAGACTTTACAATCTATTCCTAAGTGGTCGCATCACTATTTTGAGGCAGAAAATCTCATCGAAGCTTATCAGGGGAAAACGGAAAGTTTACAAGACTTAGTAACTGCTCTACAAATAAGTGCTCAAGCAGTTGCTCTAGCAGAAAATACTCCTTTTCTGGTGTCGCAGTGGCAAGAAATTCAACAACTTTGGCAAGAGGCGATCGCTGCTTTAGAAAAACTACCAGCAGATAGCCCATTTTACTCTTTGGCTCGCACTAAAATTTACCAGTATCAGGAAAATTTAGCTAATACTAACAAGGAATTAGAAACAGAGGCACAAGCAACAAAAAATCTCCAAGCTGCCAAAGAAGCAATCGAGATTGCTCGTAAAAGTGAAAATAACGCGCAGTCTTTTTCCGACTGGCAATTAGTTTACGCTACCTGGACAACGGCAGTTAAACGGCTGCAACAAATCCCCCCCCAAACAACAGTTTATCAGGAGGCAGAATTACTTTTAACAAGTTTGAAACCAGAATTAAAATTAGCAGAAAAACGCCTGGAATTAGAGGAATTTGCTAATAATCAATATCGAGAAGCTACTCGGATCGCTAAACTTGCCAAACAGGCAGAATCTAATAAAAAATGGACTGAAGCTGTTTCTCACTGGCGCAATACTTTAAATTATCTCCAACAAGTGCCCGAGAATAGTTTTCAATATCGTCAAGCTAAGCCTTTGATTGACCCTTATAATTACGCTCTCAAGCAGGCACAATTTCAACTACACGTAGCTCTCAGATTACAGCAAGCTCGTAAAGATTTAGAGACAACTTGTTCTGGGAATAGTATAATCTGCAATTATACTATTAATAACGATGCCATTAAAGTGCATCTAACCCCTGATTATATGGAGCAAGTACAGCAAATAGCACTTCAGGCTAAAGCACAGAAAAATCTAAAAGTTCAGGTGAATGTACTCGAACATATTTTTAGTCTAGAACAAGCCTTGAAAAGTATTACCAAAAATGCTGGTATTCGCGTAGAAATTTATAATTCAGATGATGTTTTAGTTTTAACTTATGCACCAAGTAATGAGAGCATAAACTACCCACACTAAGAAGGTGTTTGAAAAAGTTCTATTTAAATTAGAAAATGGTTGAGAGAGGGGTCAGGGGTCAGAGGTCAGAGGTAACAACACCCCAGCTAACAGCTAACTCCTCATTTCGGTTTTATATTTATTTTTGCCTACCCACTTAACCACAGTTGTTCCAGATATTAATATTCATTGGATTGCGATCGCATGTACTAAAAAACTTATTCGATCCTGAACGCGGAGGTTCACCTAAAATTTTTCAATTGCTAGTTAAATTTGAGTTAGAGCTGGTCAACTTAGACGAGGTAAATGACGTGCAATAATTAATAATTGTTCTCCTTCTAAGAGCTTGGTTTCAGAAGGAGGATTAACTAAAGTACGTCGAATGCCATCATTATTCTGTTCTACGGCTACTAAAATTCCATCATATTCTTGTTTGAGCTTCTGGCTAACTTGAGTGAAGGAAAAACCACTCCATCTTTTTGGTAAATCGACTCGATAAAGTTGGTTGCCGATCTGAACCGTCATGACCTCTGAGAGGGCTTCCACTCCTCCGAGATTACGTACTGACGTAGCAATCAAGTGAGAGGTGAGTTCGTCAGCCACGATGATATCTTCCACTCCTGCTACCCTTAATTGTGTATCATTTTTTCGATTCAATAACTGAGCGCAAGTATAAATATCTGGATTGAGTTTTTCGATGGTCAAAGCTGCTAGGACAGTACGAGCATCTCGATCTTGGTCGCTGCGGGGACCAGTAGCATCAGCGAGTAGAATCACCCGAGAAGCGTATCGAATGCCCACATTTTCTAAAGCCTCGATCGTCGTATAGTCATCGCTATAGAAATAGAGTTGGGGATGATTTATCTGTCTGAGTTCAGTTTCGGCACTCTCAATTAACT
>JBFRWL010000320.1:0-5610 GCA_051439565.1 Prochloraceae cyanobacterium | reverse complement strand
AGCAACCACAACCAGTTACTTTAAAATTAGGAGGAGAATTGACTTGAAAAGTGACTAACACTTGTGCCGAACCAGACAAACTACAGGTATGTCCCTGGCAAACTAAAATAGTTTTAGAATCGGAATTAAATTTTTTAGTCAACAGATTGGGAATGCTTGGTGGGGCAAAACAATAACGCCCAAGCAATACTAACTGAGAGTTTTCCTCTTCTTAACACATCCAATTTAGAGCAGTGAGTTAAACATTATAGTAGTATGCTCTCGCTATCCCAATTGAGGAAATATCAGCTTTCTAGTTGAGCGTTATTTTGTGTTTTAGACGAGACAGATTTAGGATTTAACAGCTGTTTTGACCTCCTTTGATGAATATGGACAAGAGCTGCACTCTCTGTCAGGGAAGCTTTTCAAACTTCAATTATTAAATTATCACCAGTTGGTTGCGATTCCTCAGAAAAGTCACATAACTTTACAAAATATCGAGAATGTCAAGCTGGCACTGGCACAGAATGCAAAATCTCTTCTACGACGCTTTCTGCCGTTCTGCCAGAAAACTTCGCTTGGGGTTCCATCAATAGACGATGAGCGATCGCAGATACAGCTATTTCCTGAACCTGTTCTGGCGCGACAAATTCCTGACCATCAAACAAAGCCAAAGCTTGAGCAAGTTTCATCACAGCCAAAGAAGCTCTAGGACTGGCTCCCAATTGCACTCCCGATGCCGAACGAGTTGCATTGACGATATCTACTATATAGCGTCGGATTTCTTCTCCTACTCTGATTTTTTTGGTTTGTTCCTTAAGCGCGATCGCTTCTGCTAAAGACACACAAGGTTGAATCTGAGCAAGGGGATGAGTTTGGATTTGTTCTGAGAGAATTCTCACTTCTTCATCGGGGGAAATATAGCCTAAACTAAATTTGACCGCAAAGCGATCCATTTGGGCTTCAGGTAGGGGATAAGTCCCGTGAGAACCGACAGGATTTTGAGTGGCGATCGCAAAAAAGAGATCCTTGAGTTTTCTGATCTGACCATCAATACTCACTTGAGATTCTGCCATTGCTTCGAGTAAAGCCGATTGCGTCCGAGGAGAAGCCCGATTGATCTCGTCAACTAGGAGAATATTGGCAAAAATTGGTCCTTCATGAAACTTAAAAGTGCGATCGCTTTGATCGAAAATTGAGATCCCCAAAATGTCTGAAGGTAAAAGATCGGGGGTAAATTGAATCCGTTTAAATTTGGCAGCGATCGAAAAAGCCAAAGCTTTAGCTAAAGTAGTTTTTCCCGTACCAGGATAATCTTCCAATAAAACATGTCCACCACTAGCAAAAGCCGCCATCAGGTTTCTAATTGCCTTAGATTGATCTTTCATCACCTTTTGGAGATTATGCGCAATTTTTTGGTAAATTTCTCTCCCAGATGAGTTGAGAGTTGCCGTTGCGACCTTAGCTGTATTCATGTTGCTTAATCTAGAAACCTATTCTTTCTATCTCAATCATGCCCATTTTTCTCTTGTTTACTCTGATGTGAACCTGTATAGATGGGAAAAATACTAAAAGCTAAGATAAACAGAACGAAACCACATCAAGCATCAGGGACCAAAAATGAAACATTATCAACAAGCTCTGCGAATCTCAACTGTCGGCAAATCTCTTCATAACATCACTAACAAAATAGAAAGAATCGTCGCCGAATCTGACGTTGAAATAGGGTTATGCACTATCTTCGTGCGTCATACGTCTGCTTCTTTAGTCATTCAGGAAAATGCCGATCCTGATGTGCTCGAAGACCTGGCTAACTTTTTTGCCAAATTAGTCCCCGAAGACTCGATGGCATATATCCACAGCACGGAAGGTCCCGATGATATGCCGGCTCATATTCGCTCAGCCTTAACCCGCACTTCTGAACAAATTCCCATCGCCGATAGCCGTCTGGTATTAGGTATTTGGCAAGGGATTTATCTTTGGGAACATCGCCAACGTAGTCACCAGAGGGAGCTGGTGGTATATATTAGCGGAAGTTAACTCAATAATAATTGAAAAGAGCAGAAAGCAGTTCAAATAAGGTTAATTTTCTAAAAAGAATTTGATCGTTTCTCTTTTTGCCGCCATAGTCCATTAAACTACAGCGAAATAGCTGCAAAACAAGCTACAGTAACAATTGCTGAATTTTTATCCCATCCCAAGGAACAAGACATGCTGGAGTTATACCAATTTGAACTATCTCAATATTGTGAGAAAGTTCGTCTGATTCTCGATTATAAAGGACTGGAATACCGCAAAATTGAAGTTACTCCAGGCGTTGGACAAATCGAACTTCTCCAAAAATCTGGCAGTAGACAAGTACCAGTACTTAAAGATGGCAGTACCTATATTGCTGACTCGACAGAAATCGCTTTTTATCTCGATCGCAAATATCCCGAACGCCCTATTATCCCAGAAGAGCCGGTCGCTAAAGGTCAATGTTTACTCATCGAAGAATGGGCAGATGAATCTCTTGGTCTTAAAGGGAGAAAAGCGTTTATTGGGGCATTAAATCAAAATCAACGTTTTCGAACTTCGGTGTTACCCCAAGAAACTCCCGATCTAGTGAAAAATCTCGTGGGTGCTATTCCTGGGGAATTATTAGATGTTTTAGGTATGGGGGTCGGTTTAGGCGGTGATGCCGTTAAAGATGCCAAAAAAAGTCTAAAACAAGATTTGGAAGCTCTCAGCCTAATTTTGCAAAGCAAACCCTATTTAGTCGGAGATACGCCCACCCTAGCCGACTTGACCGTCGCGGGATTAAGTATCTTATTAAAATTTCCTGAAGGTTCTTATCTCGATATTCCGAGCCAACTAAAAGGGAAAGGAATTCCTGGGTTAGCCGACAATAGCGACTATCAAGTCTTCTTCGACTGGCGCGATCGCCTTTATGCCGATTATCGTAAATCTTCTGGTAGTTCTATTCCCAGTGACGATTCGGCACCAACTTCGATTGAAATAGAATAAAAAAACCAGGTAACGAGGAGCTGAGAGGGACGAAAAGTCAGTAGAGACGTTGCATGCAACGTCTCTGCAAAAGTTAAAAGTGATATCTTGCCCATTAACTGTTCCTTGTTCCCTAATTTAGAGATGCAATTAAACTTCAAACATTATTTAAGTGATTCTCATATCGACGCTAATAGTAGAAATAGTCAGCGTCAATTATCTCTAGAAGTATCCGCGATCGCTGAGTCTATAGACTGGGATTTACCGCTTAATCTATGTTTAGTCCTAGATTGTAGTAGCTCGATGGCAGGAACAGCGCTAGAAACAGTTAAACAAGCAGCTATCTCTCTCATTGAAAAATTACAACCTAGTGATTGTATTTCCGTTGTGGCCTTTAATCATGAAGCCAAAACCATTGTGCCAAGTCAAGCAATAGCCGATCTCGCTCACATCAAAACTCTGATTAATAAATTAGAAGCCACGGGCGGTACAGCGATCGCTGAAGGAATGAAATTGGGCATTAAAGAGATTGCCTCCCGCAAGCATAATCGGATTTCTCATCTCTGGTTGTTAAGCCATAGCGCCAACGAACTGAGCGAAGAGCGACGTTGTTGGCAGTTTGCCAAACTCGCTGCTGAATACAACATTACGATTCACACTCTTGGTTTGGGCGAACATTGGAATCAAGACCTCTTAGAAAAAATCGCCGACTTGGCTAACGGAACTTTAAGCTATATAGAAGAACCAGAACAGACTTTAAGTACCTTTGAGCAGATTTTGACCCGTTTACAAACTGTAGGCTTAACTAATGTTTACTTGATCGTCGAATTATCGACCGGGACGAGATTAGGGAAGCTGAAACCGATTACTCAAATAGCTCCGGAAATAGTAGAAATTCCCTGCCAGCTCGAAGGAAACTACTTTAAAGTTCGTATTGGTGATTTGATGAGAGAGCAAGCGAGCATTTTCCTGATTAATCTCTATATTAATCAGTTGTTTCCTGGAATGCATCAAATAGCTACAGTGCAACTTGTCTATGATAATCCTGCTATTGGGGGAGAAAAGAGATTTTCTCCGCTCTTTCCCATAGAAATCAACTCCCAAGCAGAATATCAACCGCAATTAAATCAACAGGTACAACAATCAATTCTCCTCTTAGCAAAATATCGTCAAACCCAAATTGCCGAAGCTAAATTACAACAGGGAGATAACATAGGTGCTGCGATTATGTTGCAAAATGCCGCTCAAGCAGCTTCACAACTGGGGAATCAAACCGCCGCCACATTGTTACGAAATAGTGCTACTGCTCTCAAAAAGGGAGAAAAATTGTCATCCAAGGAAAGAAAGAAAATCCGATTGGCGGCGAAAAAAATGAATTAAGTACTAAATTGGAGAGCAGAGAAAGGTGAGGGAGATGGGGAGATGGGGAGATGGGGAGATGGGGAGAAAGACTTGTTCTTAGATTTGAAAAATATACAAATAAATTTGCTGACCTACTTAACTCTCTTCTGTCAAAGGGGGTCAAAACCTTGGTTTCTCGTTGACTGAAATAACGCAAATTCGTCAAATTTTCCTAGAGTGACAGAAGGGAGTTAAAAAGCAATTTAGCGATCGCGAAATGAGACACTAAGCGATCGCATTGTAGTTAGTACTGATGACTAATAACTAAAATCAATTGGCGCAAGCTACACAACTATCGCTATCGCTAGATTCTTTAAAGTCATCCTTCTGGACAGTGCGGATATAGTAAATAGCTTTACAGCCTTCTTGCCATGCCATTAGGAGTGTTTCAAAGATATCCTTAGCTTTGAGCGCTCTTGATGGCTCATCAGGGAAATATACTCCTTGATTGAGATTAAAGAGTAATTCCATCGAAATTCCTGTATCGATCCATTGTTGAATCGTCGCGACTGCTTTAATCACAACTTTCTGATCGAGAGTTTTGTTTTCGTGGTAAAACCAGAAAGAATCTTTAATAAAAGGTGGTGCAATGGGTACTGTCCCTTTTGCCCATTTGTCGTAGAAGAATTTACTATAAGCAGGGAGAATACTGGCAGTACAACCCTGGACTAAAGAGGAAGAAGTATTAGGCGCGATCGCGGTAATATGGGAATTACGAATACCATATTGCTGAATATCTTGGGCTAATTTTACCCAGCGCTCTTTATCTTGAGCATGTGCTAAAAACCACTCTACGGGCTTAGCACCGATTAGCTTGCCTTTGCTCCATTCACTACCAGGAAAAGCAGCATAAGCACCTCTATCTTTAGCTAATTCCATCGAAGCCTGGGTACACCAATAACCAATTTCTTCAAAGAGAAAACTAATTTCGGGGAGATTTTTATAGGTAAGACTGCGTTTGGCTAACCAGTCGGCTAATCCCATAGCACCCACGCCAATGGTGCGATATTTGTCGTTATGGGCTTTGCTTTCGGCAAAAGGAGGACTGGTAATATCAATTGTGTTATCGAGTATCCTGACTGCTAACTGACAGATATGGGGGATTTCCTGTTCTTCCACACTAGCGAGATTGAGAGATACCAGATTACAAGAATGTGCTTCGACTCCTGGTTTCACATTGGAGAAAGATTCGCAACATAAATTAACTCCAGGAATATAGCCTTCATGCTGGTTAGGATTTGCCCG
>JBFRWL010000319.1:0-3655 GCA_051439565.1 Prochloraceae cyanobacterium | reverse complement strand
CAAGCTGAAGTTTTCGCTGGATTTGCCGAAATTTTGGATTTGCCCGGATTTGGAGCGATCGCGAAAGCTGTTATAGATGCTCTTGCTCATCATCCTGAGCAAGCTTTACAAATTCTTCCTTTAGCATTAGCTGACTTTCAGGCTGCTAAAGAAGCAGTACTGGCAGGCGATCGCACTCAAGGAGGCAGTCCCTCCGCTGCACTAGCAGCATTCTCACAAAACACACAACAAGAGCAGATTGACGAAGTCAGAGGAGTTCCAGGAGCTTACAGCCCTCTTGGCTCTGACAGCACTCTCCCTATCGCTCAAGCTCCCCAGTTAACGGAAACACCAACAGTTATTTCTTTAGAGGATTTCGAGCATCTCTTACCTGAAACAGAGACCCCAACAATTCTAGAAGTTCCCTCAGAGGCTGTGGTAATCTCTCCTAACCCAGAACTAGAAGAGATAGAAACTATAGAAACAGTAACTAGTTTAATATCATCTCAGTCACCTCAGCCAAGTCCCCAAACCACACCTGAGAATAATCAGTTTGTCCCAAAACCCTCTATTGAGGAACAAGGAAACCAAAAAAACCGCTCCAGCTTGCCAGCTCAATTAGGACCTACTAACAACTTGAAAGTAAGAGTAGATTTAAATCGATTGGAGAAGATGAATAATTTGGTGGGCGAACTGGTCATTAACCGCAATAGTATGACGCTCCGCCACGAGCAACTCAAGAGAATTGGGCGAAAACTTCAGCAGCGAATAGATCAACTTCAGCAATTAATTAGCCAATTTCAGACACTATCAGACCAGATGATAGTAGCACCAATCAACTCTGAACTAACACCTCAACCAAAATCTACTCTAACAGAGGAAGTCGCTCGATTAGAGCAGGGTCAAAATCAGGAGCTAACAAATTTTGACTCCCTAGAAATGGATCGCTATGGGAATATGCATTCCTCAATACAGGGAGTACTGGAAGAAATGATGCAGTTGGAAGAAGTGGTTGAGGATGTCGCTCTCTTGACTAGACAGTCAGATCGGACAATTAAGCACCAGCAGCAAACCCTGTCTCAATTGCGAGATGAGCTGATGTGGGCGCGGATGCTACCTCTAGAAACAGTGCTTAACCGGTTTCCTCGTGGTTTACGAGATTTATCCCTCAAGTATCAAAAACCTGTTAACTTGAAGATGAAAGGAACCGAAGTTTTGGTTGATAAAGGCATGGTGGAAAAACTCCATGACCCTCTACTGCACTTACTTCGCAATGCTTTTGATCACGGCATAGAATCACCAGAAATTAGACGGAAACAGGGCAAACCCGAAACCGGTACAATTGAAATTAGCGCTGCTCATCGAGGCAATCGCACTCTGATTGAGGTCAGTGATGATGGTCGAGGTTTGGATATAGAAAAAATTGCTCAGCGGGCACTTGAACGGGGCTGGTTGTCCCTCGACCAACTAGCAAGAACTACCAAAGAGCAGTTATTAGACTTTATTTTTGAACCAGGATTTTCCACTAAGGATCGGGTTAGCGAACTTTCCGGACGAGGAGTAGGGCTAGATGTTGTCCGTTCTCAACTGCAAGCAGTAAAAGGAACTGTGAAAGTATCTTCCTCCCCAGGAGAAGGAACAACCTTTACTCTAAGTCTGCCATTAACCCTGACAGTCGCTAAATTGTTAGTCTGCTCGGTGGAATCAACATTGGTAGCTTTACCTGCTGCCAGTATTGAAGGAGTTATCTTGCCCAAAACTGACCAAATTAAGGAGCTAGGGGAGCAACGAGTTTTCTCTTGGCGGGAAAAACTGCTGCCAGTTTATCGACTGAAAGATTTACTGGAGTACAATTATCCCGTATCGGTAAAACCGAAGAGTAAGATTTGTGTTGCCCTATCAGAGCCAGAACCAGGAAGAGTAACGGTTTTGATCGTTCGCGGAGAAAAGCAGAATTTTGCTTTAGAAATTGAAGGTTGCAGCGAGGAACAAGAACTGGTAATTAAACCTTTGGTAGGAGCGATCGCGCCTCCTAACTATATTGACGGTTGTACCGTCTTGGGGGATGGCAGTTTACTTCCCGCGATTGATGCTGCTGCTTTACTCGCTTATGTTCAGGGGCAAAAACAAGCCAAAATAGCTACCCAACCCAGTCTGACTTCATCAACAACCAACACCAACCAAAATTCATTAACAGATACAGTTAAAACTGTTCGAGTTCCCACAGTATTGGCTGTCGATGACTCTACTATGATGCGACGAACCTTGGCTCTAACTTTACAAAAAGTGGGCTATCGAGTTTTGCAAGCACGGGATGGCTGGGAAGCAATTGAACTATTACAACAAAATTCTCAGATAGAGTTGATTGTTAGCGATCTCGAAATGCCCAATTTAAATGGTTTCGAGTTTCTTAATCAACTACGCCAAGATCCAAGATTCTCTCAAATCCCTGTAGTTATGCTCACATCTCGTAGCAACAATAAACATCGCCAGTTAGCAATGCAGTTAGGGGCTAGTGCTTACTTAAGCAAACCCTATATCGAACAGGAATTTCTTGCCGTACTCAAAACAATTATGGGTCAGGAGCAAAATATACCTTCCCTTCCCTATGCTATTTAGGGTAAGTTTTAACTAACTTCTGGTAATAGCGAGCGCTAAAGAAGCTCATCGACGCAAAACTGGCGCAAGAACCTTACAGTATAGACGGGCAGGTTGACCAACGTGAGGGGCGGAATTCGGAATTCGGATGACTTTTGACTTCTGCCCCTTAGGGGCTATGGTCAAGAATTGGTATGCTCTGGCAACATACCATACTCTTTGAGCAAATCGAATAATTTTTCCTCGTCAATGGGTTTAGTCAGAAAGCCCTCGCAGCCAAGATTATGACTTGCTTTCTTTACTACCTCATAGCTACTAGCTGATATCAGAATAATTGGAATGGTATCAAATTCTGGTATTTTTCGCAGTTCTCGGACTAATGTAAAGCCAGTTTTGACCGGCATAAATAGATCGAGCAAGATTAGGTCTGGTCGAACAGAAGGGGCTACTTCCAGTGCTTGCTTACCATTGGTGGCACAGACTATCTCAAAGCCAAAGGGGTTGAGTATGTTGAGCAAAGCAAAATGATTTTCTTCTTTGTCGTCCACTATGAGAATTTTACCTTTCCTACCACTGGGACTTAATGCTTTTACTGTTCCGTTCTCTTGTGCTTTTGGAAGAATGTGCGCCATAGGTAAGCTGAGGTCAAACCAAAAGGTTGAGCCGATGCCTAGTTGGCTCTTGACTTTTAGTTGACCTCCCATTATTTCAACTAGTTGTTTACTGATAGCCAAGCCTAGACCTGTACCCTCTGCTGCCTGCTCAGAAAGACCAACTTGTTCAAAAGGTTGAAAAATTTTCTCTAGATTTTCGGGGCTTATCCCGATACCTGTATCGATAACTAAAAAGCGAAGTTTTTGTTGGGGAAAAGGGGTAGTAGGGGAAACTCCTTCTGTTTCATTGAGGACGGTAATTCTCAGGGTTACCTTACCTTGCTCAGTGAATTTAATAGCATTGCTTAACAGATTAATTAACACCTGTCGCAGCCTTTTCTCATCTGCCCAAATGGCAGTGGCTACGTTGCCCCTAATTTCGCACTCAAACATAATTTGTTTTTCTTGTGCCCACGTCTCAACCA
>JBFRWL010000318.1:0-3242 GCA_051439565.1 Prochloraceae cyanobacterium | reverse complement strand
GTCCCCTCATTCTAGACGGCACCTCCTTCAAGACCAAAAATATCAGTCGAGAAGAAAATAAGTAATTTACTAAGTAAATTGAAATTATTATGAAGAAATATTTTCTGAAACTAACTATAATGTATATATATTTATATAGACATTAATATATACAAGAGAATAGTTTAACAAACTATCTCTAATTTGATGGCTATGACAAAATTCTTATTTAGCCGAAAAATATCTCCAAATCTATTTACTATCTAAGCAATTGCTAATATTTTAAGCATAAGTCTAACAAAACATAGATGAATCTTCGTGTTAGTATTAGCTAAAGTTCTTTCAAAATTCGTAAACTTTACTTTTACATCTTTCTATCCAAGAATTACTTCTTTCTCTTACCCATCTAGCCTTAACAGGGACAAAACCTGTTTCCCCTTGTTTTTATTTTTCAGTAAATGAGAGGTTTAGCAGAAAGTTCAATGAGCCTAGACAGTTTTTTAAAAAGCCAAACCTGAATAGTTAGGACGTTTTTTGATAGGAGTTTGGCTACATAGCTTAAACTTAAGTCCAACTATTCGGGTGGCTTTTCCCCTACTGAAATTTAAGTTAAAAAATCAAACCCACTTAATTTCACTAGAGAGCCCAAATGGGTTCTATAAAGTGGCTCAAAAAGCTGATGATACATTGATTAAACTGGCTTCACCCCCACCAAGTAATACATGAGAAAAGGGCTGGGTCTCCCATGTATTACTTGGGAAGAGAGTCCTTTTTTCTCTCTCCAGGATTGGGAAAGGTTCGGTTAATCAGGTTTAACAGGCACACGGCGGATTGTTTCGCGCAGAGTCTTCAAAACCGATGGGGTCACCGGATACCACCAAGAACCAGAGGGTTTTTCTTGGTGTCCTTGGATAACTCCTTTTTGTCGCCAATAATGAATAGAGTGAATACTGACTCCCAATTTTTCAGCCAAGGCTTTGGTGGAATAACTTCCATCAGCACGAATGCCTTTTGGGTTGGAAGAGTTCGGTTTACTAATCTTAAACTTCCAGCGAATCCAATTAACAGAATCCTTGGTAAAGGGACGCTGTTTGGCACTCAACAGACCTCTTTGGTTGAGTTGGTCGGCGATTTCGGCATCGGTGCGACCTGGGGCTAGTTCCCGGACGGCTTCAATGATCTGTGTGGGAGTTTGTAGTTTTTCTTTAGTGGTGGGACGCTTGACCAAGAACTCCGTGGTCGCTCCCGTATGCCAGAGAATAGCAATGCGAGTGTGTCGAGTGGGGGATTCTACAGGAGACAGAGCGACCTGTTTGACCAACAATCCCAACATTTCTTTTCGTTCAGCCGCCGTTGTGGTCACAGAGTGCCAAAGAGCAGGTAAATCAGAGGCTAATCGCAGAATTTGCTGCCGTTGTTGAGAGTTAAGTTCTAAGCCCTCCACTTGGTACGCTTTTTCATAAGCCGCTTCTAAGGAGGCTAATTGCTGTAATTTTTCATTCCATCGTTTTTCGAGAGTTCGAGCCACCAAACGATTTTCAGGTTCGACTAGATTATACTGACGTTCAGCACGATTAGCTTCAAACTGGGCTCTTTCCAATTTTAGCTGCCATTGATGTTGGCAATCTTGAGCCTGCTGGTCTAACTCTTCCAAAACAGCTAAAGAAATATCTAGTTGCTCAGTGGTGATAGCTTCGAGGACATGAGAGGCCACCGCCTCATCAATAGCGGCTCCAGCTACACTCCAGCACATCTGACATTGACCATTCTGTTTTCGCAGTTGATTACACTCATAGTTCGCTCTATGCCCACTGTCCCCATAGTAACGAGGACTCATACGACGACCGCACTTACCACAGATGACTAATCCTTGTAGAAGAGCCGACCCAGAGCGGACAGAACCGAGCCGTCCCTCATCCATACTTAATCCGTAATTACGCTTCAATTGCTCTTGATTTTCTTGATATTGAGACCAACTAAGATAAGCCTGATGAGCATCATGAATAACGACTTTCCATTCAGATTGGGGCAATTGTTGGCTTTTAACTCCCACAATTTGTCCTGATTCAATCACTGGTCGTGAACGCCTTCTGCCATAAACATAAGTACCAGCATAAGTGGGATTGTGTAAGACAGCAGTGATTCGGCTGTGATTAACTGGCCCCCAATGTAGTGTCCCCACATCTCCCGGTCGCCAGATTCGTCGGGGGAAAGGGATGGAATGGGTAGCAAAATATTGCATTACCTTGTAGGCTGTTCCTAAGCGGCGAAACTGTTCAAAGACTAAATTGATGGCAGCCACAACACTTTCATCGGGGTCAAACACCAATTGCCCCTCGTCATCGTAAACATAACCAGTGGGAGGAGTACAACGAAGTTCTCCTTTTTTAGCCTTATTAAGTTTGGCTCCTTGTAAGCGTAGTCGCATCCCATGTAATTCTGTATGACTCCAAGTCCCCTTAAAGCCTAACAAGACTCGGTCGTTAAAGTCATTGGGATTGTAGATGCCATCGTGGTCAATGACTAAGGTATCAGTCAAAGCACAGATATCCAAAAGTTTATGCCAATCTGCTTGAGAGCGTGAGAAGCGAGAGGCTTCCAAGGCAAAAACGGCTCCCACTTGCCCTAAACTAACTGCCGCCATTAGTTGATGGAAGTCTTCTCTGCCTGAAGTGGTTTTGCCACTTTTGCCCAAATCTGCGTCGAGAATTTGGATTTGACTTTTATCCCATCCCAAAGAATGGGCGCGTTCTGCTAGGGCGTATTGTCGTTCTGTGCTTTCACGATTAGACTCGACTTGATAGGGAGTGGACTGCCTCAGATAAACACAAGCCATGCGCTCAAGATGGGTCGAAGCGATTTTATTCTCCATTAGCTTGACCTCCCGTTTCTGGGTTGAGCATTTTGGAAACCAATCTTGCTGTCAGATTGATCAATTGTTTCCGGCGTTCGTTTGATTCTTTTGAGTCGATTTTCTGAAGTTTTAACGGTTTCGTCATCAAGTTTGCTTTTGTCAACTGTTTGGCTTGATTGACAATTAGAAGGCTTTTTGGGGGTGGGTGTCGAGGTTTTCTCTAGCCACTGGCTCAAATCCAACAGCTTTTTTGGGTCAAACAGTGGTCTGTTGTTTTGAGCTTCACTTGGGTATGTTTTAATTTCCCAACTGGTCTCGGATGCTGCTAAGGAGAGAGTGCCGCCATCTGGATGAGACAGTATTACTCTAGTCGACGATCCCCAGCGTCTATGTGAAAGCACTTTTAACG
>JBFRWL010000317.1:0-4297 GCA_051439565.1 Prochloraceae cyanobacterium | reverse complement strand
ATGAAGGCGATCGTCCCGGAATTGTTACAGGAAGAAGCGACACCAGCAAGGATAGTTAAAGAATCTCTGGAACTGTTATTAAATCAAGAAAAGCAAGCGCAAACTTTGGCAGATTATCAGCAGATGTGTCAGTGTTTGGGAGAAGTGGGAGTATGCGATCGGGCTGCAGTTGAAATTATTCGGTTAGCTAGCCAGAAAAAGTAGTCTGTCAATTTTGAAATGATGGGTTGAGAATAAGACAAGGGAGAAAATTAATAAGACAAGGAAATTCCCACTCTTTCTGGTCATAGTGGCTGGGTTAATGCGATCGCCCTCAGCAGCGATGATAAATAAGTGTTTTCTGGTTCCTATGACCAAAGACTCAAAATTTGGCAATTAGCTACAGGAAAGGAAATTATTACTTTTACAGGTGAAGGTAGTATAGATTGCTGTGGGATTACCCTCGATAGCAAAATAATAATTGCAGGTGACGGATCGGGAAAGGTTCATTTCTTGCGCTTACAAGGTGTTGAGGTACATTCATAAACACCACACCTAAATTACATTCCCAGTTCCAAAAAATAATATTGGAAAAACAGCCAAAATTTTACTAACTGCGAATTTGTCTTCACCGCCATCCACAAATTTCTACACAATTACAACCGGGGTTATTTCACTATTGTTGCTTCCCCTGGTAGCGGTAAAAGTGCCATCCTTGCTAAATATGCGATCGATAATCCCGATGTTATTTATTACAATGCTCAAGTTGTAGGGAAAAACACTGCTGAGGAATTCCTAAAATATATTTGCAACCAAATTATAGAGAAACGAAATTTAGCGTCTCTATATCCCATCCCCGATAATGCAATAGAAGGAAGTTGGTTTCTCTCCTTATTACTACAAAAAATTAGCGACGATCTAAAACCAGCACAACCCCTAATAATTGCCATTGATGCTTTAGACGCAATTAACCCCAACAGCCAACCCCCAGGAAGACAATAACAAACAGCAATGAGCAATCAATAATCAACAATTAACTAACAGCTAACTCCTGATTTCTTAGTGATTTTGCCAAGTCGTGTCTAAATTCTCAATTCTCAATTCTCAATTCTCAATTTGCCTCACCATATGACTTTGAAGCCTAATCGAGCAGTATTGCCCTCTGCCTTCTTTTAACCCGCTAATTGTGCTATTGTTCTAGCTGCTTCTGAAGCAGCATCGCGGAATGGCAGCAATACCACATCTGCTCCAGCTTGTTGGAGAATATTCATGTCGCGGAGAGTGTGACTTGTGAGAGCAACGCGACCAGAGAAATTATTGTGCTTCAGGGCATTTAATAGGGTGAGACCTATACGCTCTCCTGGAATTGTACTCACTACCCAACGGGCAATATTGAGGGGAAGTACTGCTGCAAACTCAGGATCTTCAGCATCTCCGTAAAAGGTTAAGATACCTCGCGATCGCCATAACTTAACTATTTCTGGATCGAAATCTACCCCCAAGACAACTAACCCGTGTCGATCTAAATCCTGAAGAATGCTGCCGCCATATCGACCCAGTCCGAATAAGATTACGTCTATTTGGGAAGGATTGACTTTAGCCATGCCGCCTAGAGTTTCTTCAGGGTGCAGCACCTTGCGCTCGAAGGGGTTAAGCCAGGGGGAAAGCCAGTTATAGAGGACGTGGGAATAAAGGATCGCGTAAGTAGATAAGCCCATCGCGATCAGTCCTACTAAAGTAATCAGTCCCATAACTTCTTCTTCGATGTGACCCAAACTAACCCCTAATGAGGCTAAGATTAGGGAAAATTCGCTGATCTGGCTCAAAGAAAAGCTAGTGATAGCACTGGTGTATTTCCGGTAGCCCATTGCTCCTACTAAGACCATCATTATCAGGGGTTTACCAATCAGCACCAAGGCAGAAAAAACCAGCGCAGGGACTAACTGAGATCCTAGATGAGCAACATCAACATGGATGCCCAGATTGATAAAGAAAAATAAGAGCAAAAAATCCCGCAGACTTACTAGCCTGGAGCCAAGGATAGCGCGATAGTGAGTAGAAGCGAGGGTAACTCCGGCGAGAAAAGATCCCACCTCTTTGCTGAAACCTAAAGCATCTCCGATCGAGGCGAGAGCGATCGCCCAGGTAATGGCAAATAGAAGCAATAATTCAACGGAACGGGCGAAACAATTTAAAAGCCGAGGTAGTAGATAACGAGCAACAAGTCCCACTAGCAGCAAGAAAGCACTACCCTGGGCAAGAACTATCAGCAATGCTTGCCCTAAACTGGTATTCTGGCTATCTCCGTTAAAGGCGGTCAATCCAATCATCACCAGTATTACCACGATGTCCTGGATAATTAGTATGCCCACGGCGATCCGACCGTGCAGGGCATCGATTTCCTTTTTGTCGGAAAGCAACTTGACGATAATGATCGTGCTGGAAAAGGTGAGAGCAATTGCTACATAAAAAGCCGCTACTCGATCCAAACCCAAAGCTAGGGCGATCGGATAGCTCAAGCCTCCCGTTAGGGCGATTTGACCGACACCCGTAACGATCGCTACTGGTCCAACAGAGCGAATCTCGTGCGGATCCAGCTTGAGTCCAACCACAAACAGAAGTAAAGCAATACCCAACTCGGCAAATAGCTCTACCTGTTCGTTGGCAGCCACTAAGTTGAAACCTGCAGGCCCGACTATAATGCCCACGGCAATAAATGCCATAATTAGTGGTTGCCTCAGCCAGAGTGCTAAAGCACCGATTGTAGTGGCGATCGCCAGTAAGGCGGCAATTTCGTAGAAAACATCGCTGAAGGGCTGCATCTTTTTAGTTTAGGTTAGATTGGCGGTTAAGCTACTAGGCTTTTAATTTGCTGATTGTTGTTACCTCTGACCTCTGACCTCTTAACTGACCTACTTATTTGTAGCATTGTTTTAGGGAATCAGTATCAATAACTTGACAAATGCATTTAAGTATGATTAAAATTAAGATCGGTTCAAAAAATGGGACTGTAGTTCAGTTGGTTAGAATGCCTGCCTGTCACGCAGGAGGTCGCGGGTTCGAGCCCCGTCAGTCCCGCTTGTTATTTAATGGGAGTCTCGATCTTTCAAAGATTTAGAGTCTCTAAAATCTTTCCTAAATTACTTTATTTTAATATCTTTTTAAGAAATCGGTCAGAAGCTCTGTTCACCATATTCCCTAATCTCCTGCCCTAATCCTCTGCCTTCTTTTAAGGAGACTGGAGTGGAACCGATAGATATGTGGAAAATTCTTGAACCAGATTGCAACTAATGCGAGCGTGGACTTTACCCTGCTTGTCAAAGAATTTCTGGGCATCACAGAGAGGAAAAACGGCTTCATGCCAAATATTGGGGTGAATATAAAGGCCAAAGCTACCGTCACAATAAAAAGCGACAAAATCTTCTGGTTTGAGGTTATCACCGGATAGAGCAAGAGGGACAACAAAAGGCTTCCCATCTTGAGGAAAGAATAATTGACCGCCGTCGGGATGATAATTAGCGTGCCAAATCAATACCCGATCGCGAGGAACAGTTTGCACCTCAGTCGATGCTGTCTCTGGTCGTCGGCTCCAACCTAGCAAGTATTGTCCATCTACAGCATGGTTAGCACCGTAGAGAATATCACCTTGCCACCAAAATTCAAATACCCCTTCAGTGATACCTCCTTGATTACCAGTCCCCGGATCTACAGGTCGCCATCCCGACGCGGGCCAAGTAACAATCTCAATCTCGCAGTTATGGAAATCAGACACTATTTTTCCATATCCTTGGAGGGTATCCGGAGTTGCGGCAATTAGGGGTAGTTCGTAAATAGCGATCGCGCTAGATTCTGAAATAAGATCTGGAGAATTCATATAAATAGTTACTAAAAATATGGTCAAATATGACACTGACTATTTCTAGCTTTACCAGGTGTAATCCTAATGGGACGAACTACAACGCCCTCTATCCCTCCATCAAAGACTGTTGGGATTACTTTTCGCATGATGTAGTCTATTAAAACAATTAATCACGGGAGATTGGGCGTGAACGCATCTGAACAAGCAAAAGGCTTAGAGGTTACTGCCAAAATTGCCGCCATTGTCAATTTGTTTAAGTCCGAGTTTCCTGACGCTAAAGCAGACCTCAAACCCTGGAGAAATGACCCTGACACAAGGAATTTAGTAGATCCGGATTCGATTGATATAGGCTTTCACTTTCCCGGCTGGAGTAGGCGCTTCCTAAGCCGCAGCATGTTGGTACAGATTCGCTTTCACCGACTGCCCTCGGATGAATACCAGCGGTGAATTGGGGTGGAA
>JBFRWL010000316.1:0-4390 GCA_051439565.1 Prochloraceae cyanobacterium | reverse complement strand
GACTGAATCAATGCAGTAGTTACCGTTCCTACAATTAATCCTAAAAAGGGGTTGGTAGCAAAGGCAAACAGTTCTTGCGCGCGCTCTCCAGTGGCAGACTTGAAGCCAGAGCCAATCATGCCCACAGCGGCAATGAGAAGATAGACTAGCAGTAAAACACCAATCCATTGCAGAGTGTTATTACTTTTTTTCTTAGCTCGACTGCCTCCTTCAGTTTGTTCGGCAATTTTACTCATCAAACTTGTTTATGTAGTTACATAGCAAATACTAGGTCAAACAATAAACAAAACTCTCAATTTTTGGTGTTGAGCAATACATTACTACCAAAATTTCTTTTTTAAGCAAGTTTAATCAAAAAATCTAGATTATGCTTAAGAATTCTTAAAGGGTTAAGCAATTTCTGGGGTCGATCGGCTGTCCTAATTTGGTGAAGATGAGCAAGAGGAGCGGAGGACAAGATGAAGAACTAAACATAGTATTCTTTGCTACATTATTTTTACTTTTTTCCCAGTTGGTGCAGCTCAGAAATTGCTGATATTTAGGCAAAATTATCTCCTTGCACCCTGCACCCTTCTCCCCTGCTAACTTTACCGATACTTTTTGCTTTACTGAACCTGGGTTTTTGGAAGAGAGCAGACACGCCTAGTCGATCTGCAACTTTAATCGCGGCAAGTATTATAAAGATACTTCGCTGAATTCGCGAGTCATGTGATCGAAAGGTTGGTCGATAAAATCGGTATTTTGCAAGCCAGCGTCTGCAGCCATGGCTTTAACCATGTCTTTCATAATCTGAATCCCGCGTACTGTAGGGGCAATTGGTACTCCTAAAGAATTGTAAGTTTCCCGCAACCCTTGCAGTACTCGTTCGTCCAGGACGTTCATATCACCTGCAATTAGTGCATAACTAGCGTAGCGTAGGTAATAGTCCAGATCCCGTAGACAAGCAGAATAACGACGGGTTGTATAAGCATTTCCTCCCGGACGAAGCAATTCGGGTATTTCTTCAAATAGCTTGGCACTAGCTTGCTTGACGATCGAAGCCGCATTCGCATTAATTACGGCAGCAGCAGCAATTCTTGCCGTACCAGATTCAAAGTAAGATTTAAGAGAATCCATTGCATTACGATCTAGATAGCGACCGGCAATATCGTAATTTCTAATCAGGTTTGTTACCGCATCTCGCATTAAACTTTTCTCCCAATAGTAATTTTTTGGGTTTAGCTGACAAAAGGGCTATTAGCTCCATTTATTTATCATCCCACAGGGTTGAGCTACCCAAAACCTTATATATTAATGCCTGGGAACTTTTTGATACATTTCTTAATCAAAACAGTCTTAATTAAACCTATTTCGTTAATTAAACTACATTTTTTGATTGTTTACAGATTTAGGCTAAAAGATTCCAGGTATTGTGTAAAAAATAATACAATATATCGCCAAACCTCTCCCTAGGATGAGTCGAGATTATAAAATGGGCGGAAAAACTTTAAGGAGTGGTATATGCCTGGGACCCCACAAGAAGTCTTGAAGATGATTCAAGACGAAGATATTAAAATTATCGACCTCAAATTTATAGACATGCCAGGGATCTGGCAACACTGTTCTTTCTACCAAGATCAAATTGACGAGAGTTCCTTTGTCGATGGAGTTCCCTTCGACGGCTCCAGTATTCGAGGTTGGAAAGCCATCAACGAATCTGACATGGCAATGGTACCAGATGCAAGTACTGCTTGGATCGACCCCTTCATGAAAGAAAAAACCTTGAGCATGATCTGCAGCATCAAGGAACCTCGTACAGGAGAGTGGTACAGTCGCGACCCTCGCAGTATAGCTCAGAAGGCAATTGATTTCCTTCAAGCTACTGGAATTGGAGATATTGCCTACTTTGGTCCGGAAGCGGAATTCTTTATCTTTGATGACGTTCGTTTCGATCAAACAGAAAGCCAGGGCTTCTATTATGTAGATAGTATCGAAGGACGCTGGAATTCTGGTCGGCAAGAAAACGGTGGCAACCTAGGATATAAGCCTCGTTATAAAGAAGGTTATTTCCCCGTTCCTCCATCGGATACGCTCCAAGATATGCGTACTGAGATGCTGCTAACTATGGCAGAATGCGGCGTGCCAATTGAAAAGCATCACCACGAAGTTGCCACAGGTGGACAAAATGAGTTGGGTGTCCGTTTTGCGGCTATGATCGAAGCGGCTGACTTTTTGATGACCTACAAATATGTCATTAAAAACGTTGCTAAGAGATACAATAAGACTGCTACTTTTATGCCCAAACCACTGTTTAACGACAATGGTTCTGGAATGCACACCCACCAGTCAATCTGGAAAGACGGAAAACCTCTGTTCTGGGGCGATGGCTATGCTAACCTCAGCAAAATGGCACTTAATTATATTGGCGGTCTGCTCAAACACGCTCCGGCACTTTTAGCATTCACCAATCCCACGACCAACTCCTATAAGCGCTTGGTGCCTGGTTTTGAAGCGCCAGTGAACTTAGCTTACTCTCAAGGTAATCGATCGGCATCGATTCGGATTCCTCTAAGTGGTACCAATCCCAAAGCGAAGCGGTTAGAGTTCCGCTGTCCCGATGCTACTTGCAATCCCTATCTTGCCTTCGCCGCTATGCTCTGTGCTGGCATTGACGGGATTAAGAACGAAATCAATCCAGGCGATCCTCTCGATGTAGACATCTATGACCTCTCTCCAGAGGAATTGAGCAAGATTCCTTCTACTCCAGGCTCTCTAGAAGCTTCTTTGGAAGCATTGGAGAACGATCGCGCTTTCTTAACTGATACAGGCGTGTTCACTGAAGACTTTATCGAGAACTGGATTGAGTACAAATTAGACAACGAAGTTAACCCTTTGCGTCTTCGTCCTCATCCATACGAATTTTCACTCTATTACGACGCTTAAGCTACTTTCAGTCTCCCAGCTGGATGCTAAGTGCCGTTGATTAATTACTTAGTCTGTTTAGTAAGATAAAGAGAGCTAAACGGTATAGCTCTCTGTTTGCTTTCTACTTACCACACAATTCAACTAATTGTGCCTAAATAACTTTAGGATATCTTTATATATTCTCACTTAGTTGGGGGTATTTTTTTTGCGTTGAAAAGTATTATTAAGTAAACTTACAAAAGCTCAAGAAATGAAGGTCGCTTATCCTCGCAAATATAATGCCATGAATGCCCGCGACATTCTCAAACGAGTAGTTGAAGAGCGGGAAATTCACCTCATCACCCTTAACCGCTATCGTTATAACGAACAACGTAGCTGCAAAGACCTGACTGATTTGATTGAAAAGCTTAATGGTCAGCCCAAAGAATTAGTGCAGGACTTATCCCGTCACGTTTCAGATGAAGCACGTCATGCCATGTGGTTTACAGATCTCTTAGTGGATCTAGGCGCGGACATTGGTAAACCACCAGGAATTTCCTACATTGACCAATTTGAAAGGTTGCTAGACCAAGAATCTTACGATTCAGAAATAAACTTAGAAGATAGTATAATTGCAGCCTTAGCATCAATTAATGTCACTGAAAAGCGAGGTTGTGAGTATTTCTCTGCCCACATCTACGCCCTTAAACAAGCACCTCAGACAGAAGAAAATATCAAAATTAGAGAAACCATTGCCAAGATTTTCCCAGAAGAAGCAGGTCACGTTCGTTGGGGTAATCGTTGGCTAGCTCAAATTGCCAAAAAAAGCCCAGAACATAGAAAAAAGGTGGAAAAGGCTAAGCAAAAATATGCAGCGATCGAACAGGCTGCTTACGAGTCTGGTATGGATATTATGGCAGGTGCTGAACTGCGTCAGCTTAACAATCTCCTAGAAATTGCCAATACTATGTCTGTTTGGGAACGTCCTCAATATTTAATGGAGCGCATACCGCAAAGTCTATTAGCACCTGAACTGCAAATGACCCGAATTCAAGTAGCGCAAAAGGCTTGGCAACGAGATCCACAATATTTTATGGAAAAGTTCGTGCCAATGTTTTTCAATGGGTTGAACAAAACTCAACAAAAGTAAAACAGAGTAGTTTGAAAATCTAATCTTAGTTAGGAGCGATAAGCGATCGCTCTTTGCTTATTTTGCCAATACGAAAAAGCCATCAAAGTCGTAAAGCCTGAGTTTTAGCAGTGAGTATCCCAGAAGATAAATTAGAAATAAATAATCACGCTCTAGTAATAGGTGGTAGCATTGCCGGACTTCTAGCAGCAAGAGTTCTTGCCGAACATTTTGAGAGAGTTACTATCATTGAGCGAGACTATTATCCCGAAAATCCAGAACCTCGTTCTGGAGTTCCTCAGTCAAATCAAGGTCACTTTTTGCTGGCTAGAGGAAAACAGATCTTAGAGGAACTATTTCCTGGGTTTGTAGAGGAAC
>JBFRWL010000315.1:0-2582 GCA_051439565.1 Prochloraceae cyanobacterium | reverse complement strand
CGTCAGGGTAGCGAGATCGATACATCGTTAATCTAGATATTGAAGTTAATAAGCTACTATAAAAAAAAATGCAGCTATAATGAATTACAGCAGATCGCAGTTTATGGTTTGTGGATAATCTCTGGGTATGAATTTAGACGCTCTAGTTCTTGGTTCATCTCTCCAGTCCCTTAGTTCCTTTCTGACCTCGACCAGCGTTAGGTTGTTACGATTTTGGATAAAATCAATAATCGTACCACTGTCAGCTTCATCTCTGACGGAGAAGTAAATACCATGTCCGTCGGTGTCCGTCGCGACTACTATTTTGTCTCCATTATCGTGAGCTAAGACGGCACTATTGCGACTGGATGCTTGGCTTCTATATTGGTATCCCTGACTTTGGGCGTACTCGACTAAGTTGATTTCGGTTTTAAACTTTTCTAGTTCCTCTTTTCTCTTACGCTCTAAAGCTCTCCTTCCTCTTTCAAGATTGAAGTGAATTTGTTGATGGAGTTGGTTAAGCTGTTGATTTGCTGCTTCAATTGAGTAACTTGTTTGCTCAAGTCGTTCACCTGATTCTGTAGCTGCTTGTTCTGCTTCTCTAACCGCTTCATATCCTGTTCGTATCTGTTGGATAGAGTCTCTATTTGTTGTTTGTATTCTTTGGCTAACTGTAGATAAGATAGCCTCAGTTGGTTCTCTAGTGCGCTCATCGGCTACTCCATTTTTAGACAGGGTCTTCCCTGACACGTCCAGCCTGGGGTCAGTTTTTTGTATGGGGGCAGGGTAATAAATGTCCCGTTGCTGGTTTCGCTTATCCTTACGCCCTTGGTCTTTTGCTGTAGCTGGTTCAGGGTATATTGTTGTTGTTTGATTGACTGATTGAGAGAATCTAGTTGGGTTTGCTTGGCTATAATCCTCATCGATAAGAATCCTATCAGCCCCCAACTGGCGATGAAGATACCCAGAAAGAGACTCCCTGCTCCCACTGATATCCATATCCATTGTTTGCCCAAGTATTTTTTTAAGCGTCGGTTGTTCCCCTCCATAGCGCGAGATATGATAGCTTGCTCTTGCTTGAGCAAGTTCTCCGATTCTCTCTCGTATTTGGTTAAGACCGCTTTCTTCTTTTGACTCAGTTGTAGTTGCAATTCCTGATGTTGAAGTTCTGCCGTTTCCTCCATGCGTTGGTTGTTCGCTTCTATCTTCTTTTTCAGGTTGTCCCCCAAGTCGCCAAGATGCTTCATATATTCCCCCTTTTAGTCGATATCGTTGGTTATCTTCTGGATTTAACACTGTAATATAGTTTTTTCCCTGCCTTGGTATCTCTAAACCTAATTCGGCAAAAGAATTGATAATCTCATCGCGGTTGGTAACTACTCCTGCTTCGATGCGCTTGGTAATGTAATCTGTTAGTTGTTTTTTGGGGTCTGGTGCAGCTTCTAATCCTGCTCTTTGGCGTTCGGCATCGATTAATGCTTGGTAGCCTGGAGAGTAGATTCTCTTACGGGCTAAATCGTCAGGTCTTGCCCAATCCTGGTTGATGTTCCACATTGTCTGCCAAGGTTTAAAGTAACCGTGCCAGCCAGGAGGGGCAATATTAAGGCTCTTTCCTGTATCTAGTTCGACTTTGGGGGTAACAAAATGTAGCTCTACGCGATCTCCTCCTGTGTGGGTGTGGCGTACCCAGAGGATATTGTATCGATCTGGAGATAGTCCTGCAAAGGCGTATTCTTCAAAGGAATCGATTAGTGCTTGTTGCTCTTTTTCTGTTGGCGCATCTTCAATGGCAAAACTGAGTACTCCGCTATTGTATTTGTATTTGAAATCCAGTCCGTCTATTAACTGAGTGGTAATTTCTGGGTTGCCTCTTACTACTTCTGGGGCTGGTTCTCGTAGCTGTCCTGTATTGGGGTTATCTTTGCGGGTGATATATTCTACTGGGCCACTCCCCTTACCTACTCCTCTGGGGAAGAATTTAACTAGCATTGCTTAAATGAGTTAACAAAGTGTCAGTTGTCCAAGTCGCTATGCCACAGCCGAGAAAATCATTATCCAAAGTCCAAATCGCTGCTTCTATGGCTAATGCTAATGCCACAGTAAACCAATCATTGGGGTCGCGAGGAATCCGATTTCTGGCAACGGTTTCATAGGATGAATAAATTTCATGAGGTACTATGGTTACTTTTGCTTCAGCTAAAGCTATTCCATCTGTTAACAAACTTTGTCCCACAGAGGGCGAAAGTACACCTCTATCGATCATCTTCTCAATTCTTTTGTTCAGTTCATAGGTTGTTTCCGACCATGCTTTTTCTGCCATGTAAAGTTCTAATTCGGGACGAACAATTAATTTTCTGCCTCGTACTCTAATCAACTCAGCCACCAAAATATTGGCATCTACTACTAACCGCATTGTTTATTGCTCAATCACGAGATAAATCTAAAGCACTCGCTAGAGTAGCTTCGTCCATACCACTTTCTGCTATGGCTCTCTCTACTGTTTGATTCAGTCTTTGTAATGCTTGTTCGATTTCGATTTCCTCTGATTGTTCGACGGGTATATAAAATCCAACTAATTTTCCATGACGTTTGACTGCTACAGC
>JBFRWL010000314.1:0-5399 GCA_051439565.1 Prochloraceae cyanobacterium | reverse complement strand
GACCCAAATAGGGCAGTATATTTACTTTCATATTTATTGGTTATTGACAAAAGATTTTGCTGCTATAAGCGTAGAAGAATTAGATCAAAGACGAGCTAAGATAACCAGATTACTAGAGCAAACATATAGGGATATAACTATTGATATTATCTTTACCCAAGACCAACAATGGGTAGAACAGATGAATCCGCAAAGAGAATAATAACTCTGTCTGAAAAACTACCGACTGAAAGCGGGACACACTGATTGAGACTAGATGTTAACGCCAGGTTTATTAAAGGCTGCCGGCTTCGTTAAGAAGTTTCCGCACCTGTTCGGTATCGTCTTGGGTAAGTAGTCGATGTTCAACTGTATTTTCTTCGTAGACTTCACCAGCCACTTTTCCGCGCAAAACAGCAATCGCTCTTTGGGTCGCTTGTTGGCCAGTTTGAACCCCCGACTGGTCAATAATAGATTGAAGGGGATTAGTAGAATCCAACAGACGCTCTGCCCGATCTCGGGAAAGATCTAAGATACCAAACACCGCCACTTGGTCTCCGATATCAAGCTTTTCTACTGCTTCGAGAGCTACTTTTGTGGCTAGATTGGAACCTCCCCATAAAATTTGAATTTCGGGATAGGCTTCTAAAATTTCCACTACTTTATCAACGTCGTGGCGATCGGTAACTCCTACTGAGGCTAGAGTTTTCCAGGACAAACCCGATTTATCTATTGCGGCCAAGATTCCCTGGAGGTAAGGATAGTTGCGATCGTAAATGGCACCATCCACAAGGGCGATATTTATCTGTTCGTTTTTCCGGGCTTGCCTACCAAGTATGTTCTGCTTAGCCCATTTGCTCAGATAGACTCCAGAATCGTAACCCATCTTCTCACTGTCCGTATCAAAACAGGCAACGGCAACATCTTCTGCTACTTCTCGCTCCAAGCAAGAGTCAACGGTGACGATCGCTAACCCTGCTTCGGTTGCTTTTTTCAAGGCAGGCAAGGAACCCAAGGGATCGCTAGGCCTAAGTATAATAGCATCTATACCTAGCGCAATCATTCTGTCAATAGTGGTCGCTTCCTCGGCAACACCATCTTCTGACTCGAAACCCCAAATATCTACCCGTCGATTGGCTGCCCGTCGCATCCCCAGTTCGTAAGCTTCAAATAAACTGCTCTTTTCTTTAGGCTTGATTAAGCCGATGCGCAATACGGGTAGCATTCCCAAGGTCACTTTTTTTTCCCATTTGGGGGTTAGTTTAGTTGATTCCCAGTTTTTGCCCCGCTTAATTTGGAAGACATTATCCCAGCGAGCTCCCCAAAAATCCGCTCTCTGCAACTCGGCACCGAGAAATCTGGTACGCCCCCGCAGATCTGTAAATCGCAGAGAAGCATCCTCAAGATTAACCTTATAAAAATCGGCATTTTTCAGGTAGGAACGATTGAAATTAGCTTGTTTGAGATTGGCTCGGTAAAAATTCGCTCCGTCGAAATAGCTCCATGGGGCTTTAGCATTAACAAAACTTGTCCGAGCAAGATTAGCCTGGGATGCTTTAACGCCGTAGAGATTGGCTCCATCTAAGATCGCACCTTCTAAATTGGCGCCGACGAGATTAGCCCGAGATAAATCTGCACCTGTTAGGTTGGCTCCTTGAAGGTTAACGCCGCCGAGATCTGCTTTTTTTAAATTTGCATTCCTGAGATCGCTGCCTTCGAGGTTAGCACCGGAGAGCAGAGCATTGCTCAAATTAGCTCCCGCTAATACTGAATAGGATAGATCCATCGGCTGCCAGGAACGAAAAGATCCTTGAGCGAGGTTCTTAGGACTAAGAGACCAGCGAGAACAACCGACGATTACTAGGTTGGGTAAGTGAGCATTAGGAGCCCTCAAACCAGGATTCCCAGCACATCGCTTGTCAAGGATTTTGAGGGCTGCGATCCGAGATTCGTCGTATTGCCGATCGTGAGATTGGAGGAGAATTGCCCGCGCTTTCTGCACTTGTTGTTGTTGGCGGCTGGGGATTGTGAGAATGTAGGAAATCATGGCAAAGAGTAAAGCACTCTCGCCTAAGACAGCAGCTAACTTCAGTAAAGAAACCTCTTTAAGCGAATCCGCTAAATCCGAGACCTTGGTATTGAGAAGAGAAACTGGTTTTAATAAAGGCGTTACGGGAGCAAAGGATTGTTCCTGAGTTTGACGATCGCTTTGGCTGGAAAGGTAACGCTCAAATTTTTTTCGGTAAGAGACCTCAGATAGTCTAAAGATAGCAGAAGCCTCGCGGATTTTCTGTTGGCGCATTTCCTCATCTTCCAGAGCAGCGATCTTCTCAAAACTCTGGAGTAATTTGTCCATTTTCTGTGAAGAATGACCAGAGGGCTCAGTTTGGTTAGGGGAATTAGCTGTAGAAGTCATAGGCAAACAGAAATAGTACTCTTAGGCAAGCTATAGTTGGCAAAATTACTTGAGCATTGAGGCAAAGTCTTCAACTTCAATCTCTGTAAACCCTTCAGGGGTGAGTTGGCTAACTATAACGAGATCTGAACCCTGGTTATCGCCGTCGGTGAAGTCAATAGGAATACCGCCCAGATTAAATCGAGATTCTTGCACCTGCTTGAGAAAATTTTCGCGGGTGAGTTCTCCTCGGATATCCCGTAGAATTTGCAGGAGCATCTTGCCCACTATGTAACCTTCTAAAGAAATTACCCCAAAGTTTTCCCCGAGAGCGATTCGCGCTTCCTCAACAATTAATAAGTCGGAATCTAACAGCGGTACTACCTGGGTCATGATAATGCCATCGATCGAATTAGACTCTTCCAAGTCCCAGCGAAGTTCATCAGCACCAGTGAAAGAAAGAGCAGAAACTAGCCATTTCTCTCCTTTTTTCCGCGACATTTTGACAAAATAGGATAAATTACGGTAAGTGGCGGCAGTGACCACCAGCTTGCAGTTCACTCCCCTGTAAGATTCCCAGTTTTTCAAGGAATTGTAACCAGGTTCGCTATAAGGGGTATTGCGAGTATAAACGCCCACAGGTCCCAAGTTATTTCGAGCGCCACTGCTAGCCAGAATCCTCTCGTAGCGTTCGATAAGCTCTTTGCTGGCTCCTACTTCGGCGAGGGTTTGTTTGAGATTGGCGAGGGCATCGAGTCCGTAAGCATCGTTTTGTATATAGCTACAGACTTCGTTCGGAGCAATCCCAGCAGCGATAGCCATTTCCACAACAGCAGCTATTTCCTGGGCATAGCCAGCTCGGTAATTTACTATAGATTTCGGGGCATTTTCTCTTAACAGTCTCGCTCCCGTAAAAAAACCGACAGCAGGAATATTCTGCTTTGCCAGGATAGGTAATGTTACTTTCGCCGTTGGAGTCCCTACGTTTCCAAGTGCAAGAAAAATATCATGATTCTCAAGCAGTTTCTCGGTAGCTTTGCGAGCACTGGCCGGTTCGTAATAGTCATTTTTGAAGATTATTTGTAGCGATCGCCCTTGGACTTTCTCCCCAGCTAGAGAGGCTTCAATTCCCAGTCGCATCCCATTGCCGAGTGCTTCGTCCTGACCCTGGAGAACAAGGACTGACCCTAAGCGGATGATCTTGTTGGTGATCCCAGGCTCCTGAGAGGATGTATGACTATGACAAGCAGCGAGCATTCCCAAACAGGCTAATGCTAGTAACCTCAGCGCTACCACCGATCCAAGATTGTATTCTTTCATGATCAAGCGGTTTTTTGTAACAATAAATAAAAAAAATTACTATTATGCTACGAGTGGCTATATATGCATGTATGTTTCTTGAAAAAGGAATACTAATTCTTAGTTGAAACTAGTTACAACTTTAAAGTTTATCGAGGGGTTCAACATCAGTATTTCTACGAAAAAAATTAGGGCGAAGCAAGCATGTGTCGAGGACTAGCTGCGCCTTGGGCTCATCGCTACGAGGGTTGTCTTGAGAAGGGGAATCAAGCGAGGAGAAAAAGTGTATTCCAATTCATACTTGTTACTAACTACAAACTGAAGTATAAAAAGCGAATAAGAATATTTTTCAATTAATTTGGCACTATAAATTTGGCTTCAATTCAAATTTTAAACCCAAAGCCATGTAAGTAAAAGTTATACTTATAAGTCAGGTGCCTTTGACATCCTCCCACCCCCAAAGGCGGGAGCTCCCAGCAGGAATAAAGATGAATGAGGAGAGGATATCGCCTCCATAATTAGGGATTGATGAATAAAAGTGTAAAGTAGTTCAGATCGGGTGGTTTTAGCCTTTTGCTGCTAACAAGTACGAGATCGTAACATCGCTTAGGCTCAAAAACCTTGTCATCTCAGAAAATTATTTGAGATCTATCTCGATACCAATCCTAAGAAAATTCTCCTAATACCTACCACCTAACACCTATCCCAACCGAGAATTATTACTGGTTCAGCAAACCCTAATTATTCTTGAGCTTACAATAAGCCGACAAAATGTAACGGACCGTGACCGCTAATTAACTCCAAGACTAAGGCAATAAAGCCAAGCATTGCTAGACGACCGTTCCAGACTTCGGCGGCTGTAGTCATTCCCCATTGCCACCGTTCTTGAGGGTACATCTTCATATTTTTCTTCGGATGAGTTACCTCAGAGAAGCTACAAGGATTATTTTCTAGCGCTTGTGTGACTAACTTTGCTAAGGCATCAATAAAGATAGGATGAGTATTGAGAGCGGGAACGCGCTGGAAATTCTCAATTCCTGCTTCTTCAGCAATTTCCCGATACTCGATGTCAATTTCCTGTAAGGTTTCAATGTGTTCGGAAACAAAGCTGATCGGCACTACTAGCACCTCTTTGATTCCTTGTTCCCCTAACTCTTCCAGAGCATCTTCGGTATAGGGTTTGAGCCATTCTACTGGACCTACCCGACTCTGATAGGCAAGAGTGTACTGATTGGGTCGGTTGAGAGTTTTCACGATTAGGCGGGTGCATTCCTCAATTTCCTGTTGGTAGGGATCTCCTGCTTCTTCAACGTAGCTTTGAGGAACGCCGTGGGCGCTGAAAAACAGATGAACTCGATCGGGATGAGTAAATTGCTCTAGTTCTTGGGCGATTAAATCTGCCATCGCCTGCAAGTAGCCGAGATTGTCATACCAAGAAGGAATAATCGTATATTTTATTTGCTGCATTCCTGGTTCTTCGAGCCACATTTTTTCCAAGACTCGGAAACTAGAACCGCTGGTGCTGATGGAAAATTGGGGATACAAAGGTAAAATGACTAAGTTTGAAACTCGATCGCGTTTAACTTGCTCGATCGCTTCTTCGGTAAATGGATGCCAGTAACGCATCCCCACGTATACTTTAGACTCCTGACCAATAACAGATAACTGCTCTTCTAATGCCTGAGCTTGGGCTTCTGTTATCTTGCGCAGTGGAGCTGTCTCTTAT
>JBFRWL010000313.1:0-2964 GCA_051439565.1 Prochloraceae cyanobacterium | reverse complement strand
CAGCCTAAAGACGGATAATGATTCGATCGAGTTCCGGAACTTATTGGCAGTTTTCAACTGACCATAAGTCGATCCCCATAAAATTTATATTTTGTTACCATAAAAATAACATGTTTTGCTTTTTTATTTAAAATTTTTTAATATTTATTGCTAAAACCTAGTCACTAAATAATTATGTCCGAACAGAGAGTAGAAATTTGCCCAGTTTGCCAAGTAAAAATAGAAACAGGGGATCGAGATAAAGTCATATTTTCTTGTGGATCTCCAGGAACCAGAGCTAAATTATGGGCGCGTGTTTGCCAGTACGTGAAGAAACCAGGCTGTATCAATCAAGAGCAAGAAGCTATCGGTACTATTAGCGCTGGTGATTACTATAAACCAATCACATAGCATTCCTATCCACTGAGATTATCTGTGAGGTTAGGGAAGAGAGGTTGAGTGCTTCCTACTTCCCTCAAAACCTTAATTTTTGGCGATTATTTCATCTTAGCCAACACTAAAGCAAACCACTGTTGCTGATCTGTCCAAACTCGAACAGATGCTAATCCCTGCCTACTGAGATATCGTTGCATTAACTGCAAGTCAAATTTGCGGGAAATTTCTGTCAGGATAGTTTCACCCTCCTGAAAATTTACCGTCAAGTCGAGAGTGTCTAAGCGGACACAGTGCGATCGCTCAGCGATCAAATGCATCTCAATTTGAGCTTCAGACTGATTGTAGAATGCTTGATGTTTAAATAAACTTAGGTCAAAATTACCCTGAAAACGCCAGTTTAAGTGTTCTAGCATATTCAGGTTAAAAGCTGCCTTAACTCCCTGAGCGTCATTATATGCTGCTTCTAGGACATCCACAGTTTTTTGCAAGTCAATTCCCAATAAAAAATAATCGCCAGTTGCTAGCGCCATTTTGATGTGGGAGAAAAAGCGATCGCATTGGGGTTGAGTAAAATTTCCCAGACTACTTCCCAAAAAAAAGATCGTGCGTTTTGGTAAAGAAGATGGTTTGAGTTGTTGCAGCGCTTGTTCGTAGGTACTTACTAAACCGCAAACCTCTAGAGAAGGATAATCCAGCAACAAGCGCCTCGCACTCTCTTCAAGAATTCCCGCACTTACATCAATTGGTATATACTGCAGCGGGTATCCCAAGCTTTGATAAGCATCCAACAGCAGACGAGTCTTAGTTGAACTACCGCTACCGAGTTCTACTAATTCACAAGCGCCAGTTAGGCTCGCTACTTCGGTGGCATACTTTTGTAGAATAGCTGCTTCTGTACGAGTAGGGTAATATTCTGATAACTCGCAGATTTGCTCGAATAATTGGGAACCTCGATCGTCGTAGAAATAACGAGGAGGTAAGGATTTCGGGGTTTGAATTAATCCCTTAATTACATCGCTTCCGTCGTCTGCATTGGTCTCTTTTGGGTTGAGTAGGTGCTCTACGCGCAGGCGTGTAGAATCAGAGTCAAGATTGCTGCTTAGGGTGGAAGAAATAGTTGACATTAAAACTCTCCGAAGAGCGGCTGCTAGTGACTATCTACGCAACTTACAGCAATCTGGGAAAAAGTTAAACCTGATAGTGCTTTTTTTTAGTCAAAAGTCAAAAATCTTTTTATCTTATAAATAAGCTTTTGACTAGACTTAGACGATCGATCGGTCATTTAAAAAGCTGAGACGGGATTCAACCACCTGAGAATTTCTTCTTGAAGCCGATTTAAATCGCGGGATAATTCTTGTTTGAGCCACTGACCAATAGCATCTAAAGGGGTAAAGACTTCCCCTGCTTGCCAGTTAATCTCTTGAGAGAGAGGTGTTAGATGATTACCAGGAAGTGTCAAACAAGAAACCATGTTAGGGAAGCGTTTTTGTAACAGTGGGTTTAAGATAGCAGTCTGATCGATGTCGTCGTTATTAAATCTAATCAGAAGATTGCGCCGAATTTCGTAACTCTGGGCAATTAATTCATTAGTTTCTGTAGGGGAGGGGGTAAACTCAATTGATAGGGCGCGATCGATTTCTAACTGTTCGATAAAGGGAATGGCGCGACTGGCAGGATAATTATTAAAAGAGATCAGAATATTGCCCGCTCGTTCCACGCAGAAGAGACTGCCAATGAGTAGGTGAAGTTTGCAACCCATACTATGTCCCAAACCGTAAATGGGCAGATAACTCTTACCTAGACTATTTTTTGCTTTTAAACGATCGACGATCGTCTCAAAGCGGTTGAGAACGTCCCGCGAGATCGTCTTGTGATCGAAGGTATTGATAAAGGGAGTGGCGATCGCGACATAACCTTTTTTGGCTAGCTGTTCTAATAACCAGCGATAGGTTAGATTGGGGGCTGTACCAACGAAAGCACCTCCGAGAAAGTGTATGATACCGATAGGCTTTGGGGGAATTAAAACAGAACTGCCAGATATTTCTTGCCAGTACATATGTGATTAAATTTTATTCTTAACTTTTCTTAATCTTAAAGTACTGCCTGAGAATTTCCACGCTCATATAGCGATCGTACACTTCGATCGAGCCTATACATGGCTGCAGTTCCCAGAAAGTCAAGCATTATATTTTTTATAGCTAAAATCTCCAGCCAAAGATATGACTGGAGATTAGGAATTAGTATTTGAGATTAGTTAAGTCTATGTACTTAACTATTAGAACCAGGAAGGCTAGGTGCAATTAACACAGCAGATGGTAGGGATTTGGACAAATTGGCCAATTGAGATTCGGGTTGCTGTTGCGCGATCGCTGGTAAAGCAGAGCTGACCTTAGTGGCAATTTGTGCTGTCTTCACGTCATAGCTGTCAGTGACTAGCTTGGGATAGAAACCGAGCACTATAATTGGAACCAACATACAAGCGCCGATAAAGATTTCCCGAGGGTTAGCATCACCAAGCGCTTCTTCTAACTTCAAGCCATTAGTGTTCTTGCCGTAGAAGATAACTCGTAGCATCGAGAGCAGGTAAAT
>JBFRWL010000312.1:0-4217 GCA_051439565.1 Prochloraceae cyanobacterium | reverse complement strand
AAGAGCTAATATCGAAACTCTCTTAAAGTACATTCAACACCAGGATGAACCCGCCCGACTGAAACCTCCAACCGATAACGAGACGCGCCGCGTGCCTGGCGCGACGAAAGAATGCTCAACTAACAATAACTTGTTTTAATTGCTGAATTAGTTTTTTAGGACTTCCCGTTAAAATAGGCGTTCCTAACTCCTTAAGTTTGGTACGAAACCATTGCTCCACACTGAAGTAACCAGAACTAGTCACTGCACCAACAGGAATAAAATGCACGCCGGATTCTTGCAAAGATTTGATGTAATTGAATAAAACTTGGTAACTACCTCCTTCGTAAAAATCAGAAATCAGCACTAAAGCTGTATTCTTTGGTTCTAAAATTTTTTGAGCGGCTTCGAGCATTGCTTGATAAATATAAGTTCCACCTCCAAGTTGGGTGCGCAGGAGTACTTCAAAGGGATCGTTAACCCAAGCAGTTAAGTCTAGCACCCGCGTATCAAAAGCTAACAAATGAACGTCTACATTAGGTAACCCAGCAAAAATTGAGGCGAGAATAGTACATTGCACCATTGCATCTACCATCGAGCCAGATTGATCTACTACTACAATTAGACGAGTAGGAGTTTTCTTTTTAGCAGTGTGGTGATAGTAAAGGCGATCGACGTATAATTTTTGCTCTTTTCCATCCCAGTTAGTTAGGTTTTTCCAGATGGTGCGTTTTAAGTCTAAATTACGAAAGACTCGTTTGGGAGGTACGGAGCGATCGATCTTTCCAGAAGATGTTTGCGCTACTTGCAACTTGAGAACTTCAGTTAACTCGTCTACATATTGTCGAATTAGCTCCTTAGCATTTTTGAGGGCATTACCTGATAAGTTAGCTTTATCCCGCAACAATTGTTCTACTAAAGCCATAGATGGAGTAAGTTGGGATGCGAGGCGATCGTCTTTTAATACCTCCCGCAAAGCCATGCGATCGATTAATTCCCCTTCCATTGCTTTGAGCGCAGCACGTAATTCTTCAGCAGAAACGTTAAAATCGCTACCCGTACCCGATCCAGCACCAATACCACTAGTATTTCCAGCAGCACTTCCAGCACCGATACCCCCTTGTGGAGAGGGAATTCCGCCAGGTTGACAGCCTAAAGCTCGTTCGAGATGACCGATATCTTTGAGCCATTGGGCATATTGTTGAGCGCTAACAACATTACTTTGAGTATTGGGACCAAAAGCATTGAGTAGGAGTTTGGAAAAAATAAGAGCGCGTCGTAAAGCTGCTTCAGATTGAGGATTATCTTCCTCTGCGGATAAATTGGCTAAAGTTGTTGTTTTAAAATCAGCTTCTAATTCAGGGTAGCGTTGTAACAATTGGTCGATACCGATATTAGGATCGAGAATTAAGTCGGGTAAGCCCAATTCATCGACTATTTCCCCAGACATTGTCTCAAAATTAGTTGCTTGTTCGCTGTAGCCAAAAGTATTAGTGAGTAGTCGCCAGTAAAGGACTTGACGGCGTTGAGAAATTCGCTTATCGTCCATTTTTCACTCCCAACTAAATGCTCATTTTTTAAATATATATAGACTTAGGTTGTATCGGGTTCTTATGGTTCTTCACCAAGGGTTTGCTGTAATGCGTGTCGAATGTGGAGAATACGAACTGTTGACACATCTTGACCATCTAGAATAGTGAAAATAATTCGATATGAATTACGCCCTCGTCCATAGAGTAATTGTCGGATTTCTTGACTGAAGTACTCGTTCTCCCTTGCTAGGGAACAACGTTTTGGCATTTGCACCAGAGATTCGATCGCTTTTAAAAGTCCTGCGTACCATTGAGTTGCTTGCGTGGGAGACGCGACTTGAGATAACCGTAAAAACGCATTGTCTGCTTCGGCTTCTGCTAAGCTGGAAACTTCAATGCGATATTTCATGGTTCGGCTGGCAGGTTATATTTGTGACGCTGTTCCTCAGCAAATTCATGAAAAGAACGAAACCGACCTGCCTCAAAATCCTCCAGTCCTTTTTGAATGCCTTTGATCGCACCTTCCAAATCTTTCTCTTGCCATTCTAAGACACTCGTTAGCAATTCAGATGCAACAAAGCTAACATCTTGACCCCGTTGAGCCGCTAGATTGTGTAGTAATGCTTCTAATTCAGGGCTAAGGGTAACGACAATTGCCATTGATTAAAATCCTAGGACACTAAGTCTACGTACTGCACCCTATTTTAGCAAAAGCAAGATTGGCTCATAGTCTCTGAAGCTTTCGATATTTCTTCTTCCCAAGTTAAAGCTTCTATTCCCAGTACAGAAGCAAGCGCCTCTGTGGTGGCTTTTTGCTGGAATAATAGTTGTCGTACAGCTTGCTCTGATTCGCTCAGAGCTATAGCATCTTCTTCTGTGCTTACTATATCTTCTGACTCTACCAACCAGGGTGCTTGCCAAGTTTCCAGTCCAGCTAAGGAGTTGGGAAAACTAACGGCAGCTTCTTTGAGTAATAGTTGTAAAACTTCTCTGTGGGGACGTAACTGGAGAATTAAACGGGGTAACCAAGGTATTAAAACGGAATCTGGAGAAGAAGCAAACAGTTTACTGAGTAATTCGACGACAAATAAGCTCAAATTACCAGCAAAGTTTAGTGATAAAATAAAGCCACTAAGATATTCTGGGAATCTCGCGTTCAACATTGGATTGGCAGTTACTTCCTCGAAAAATTGGCGCATTTCCATTAAGCTGCGCTGCTTGAGTAACCACTGTGCCGTCCACAACAAACCTAATTTAGCTGGGTCGTCTAATTCTTGCGATGCTTGTTGTACTCCGATGAGTAACTCAGAGCGATTGCAACCTAGGGATAGAGCCAGACTTTCTAAGGTAAAAATAAAGCTCAACATCCCGGCAATTTGCTCTGGAGAAGTACCTCGATCGCCAAAGGCTTGGGGCAATAAGCCAGCATAATGAGAATAGCCCGTAGTCACAAATTTTTTAATCCAATCGGGTAATCCTTTGGTTCTAGCTCGGTAATAGTGTACTAAACGACGCGCTCGCTCGAATATTTGCGCTGCGTCTCCTGCACCTGTTTCTTGTTTGAGTAAATAAATGGTGCGATCGCCTAATTCTTTGGTTAAGCGAGGACTTTGTAAATACAAAATACTGTATTCTACAGTTTCCAAGGCAATGCTAGCTTTAGCATCGGCTTTAAATGCTGTTTTCCTCAGCCGCGCTTCTAAGACCTGTTCGATCGTTACTCCTTCGTATCCCAACATAATCAGTTGTCGCTGATACTTGCCAATTCTAATCTCCCAAGATTCTTGGATTGGCTTGCTTCCTAGGGTTCGTTCTCCCATAATCGGTTGACAAATTTCTTGTCCTATGGTGAAGTTCAACATCCAGAGAACGTGAGAACAGGGTAATAATTCCGGCTGTTGCTTGAAATCCATCAAAGCGCGTTGATTGGTCTTAGCCAGAAGATTTATGTTCAGAGGTTCGAGGCGATCGTAGACATTTTGTGCTAGAGGTGGGAGAGAATTATAGCCAACAGTACCGACGCGATCGCCGCCGAGTAAAATTTGACACAGTTGATAAATATTGCGTTTTTTAGGGGTACGATCTTTTTCTAAGCAGGTAATAGCAGCATCCTGGAAATCGTAGGGGGTAGGATGCAAGCGGTTTCTCATTCTAGCGAGAAGGATAGATGTTTGATAGATAGCGATCGAATCAGCAGTACTTGCTAGATAGCCATTTTTACGAGATAGAGCTACAATTGCCGCACACCACTGAAGTAATTGTTCTTCATCTGCAGCACTTAATTCAGGAGATCGCTTTAAAAATCCAATTAATTGGTCTGCTGTTGCTGGTGTCTTTTGGGGTGGAGATTTTGCTTTAGTAGTTGTACTTTTGCGTTTTTTGTTATCTAGAGTAAATGGTTTAACCTTAGCTACCTTCAGACTCTTTTTCCAACTAGTTTCAGCGAGGGAAACCGTACCAGCTGGATGAGAAAATTGATATTCAATAGCGGCAAAACTCGAAGGAATTAAGCCATAAAGCCACTTAGTATCGGTGCGATCGGGGATTTGCCAAACTAAATCGTTTTCTATGCCAAATTCTTCCACATCTTTAACTGTGTGTGCCGCACCGCAAATAAAAATAGCATCTTTGTGATTAATTTTATTGGCTTGTATGTGTTGTTTAATGCGCGTCCACATATATTTTTCCCGTAATCGATCGCTATCC
>JBFRWL010000311.1:0-7071 GCA_051439565.1 Prochloraceae cyanobacterium | reverse complement strand
CTTAGAGGCAATCAAAAAAGGGTTTGTTAGTAATATTGATGAGCTTAAAAGTATTTGTCGTCTGTTGTGGCTCAAATCAGTCAATTCAGAAGCAGAAAAAAAATTTGAAACTATATTCGATCGATATTTCCAAGAAAATAAAAAATGTGCGATATCCGTAAATACTTTCCCAGTATCGACCACCAAATTTTAAAAACATTATTAAGACGCAAAATTAAATGCACCGATACATTATGGCTCATTGACATCATTATAGATCGTAGCAATCCTCAAGAACCTGTTCTCGAATATTTTCCAGGCGACAATCTTTTAACACCCTTAGAACGACGTAAAGGTTTACCTATCGGTAATTTAACCAGTCAATTTTTTGCCAACGTTTATCTCAACGGTTTTGACCATTTTATCCTAGAAAACCTGAAAGTAAAGCAATATTTACGTTAGGTTGATGATTTTGCTTTATTTTCTAACGATCGACAGTTGTTGACTTGTATGCGCAGGGAGATTGAAGACTATTTAGAAACGAAGTTGCGGCTAAAGATTCATCCCATCAAAAGTCAAATATTTGAAACAAAATATGGAGCAAATTTTTTAGGATTTAGAGTTGTACCAGACCGTAGACGGGCAAGATTAAGATTAAAGCAGATGGAAAAAGATTATGCTCAAGGAAAGCTTTCTTTGGAGAAATTAATTCAACGTTTGCAAAGTTGGGAAGCTCATTTAGTTCATGGAGATACCTATCGCTTACGACATCAAATTTTTAACCATTGGCTTTTTTCTCGCTTAAACTTGTAAAGTATCTATTGCTCATCAATCTAATTTTTCGTTAATCTAAATGATTGGGACAGGCATCTCAAAAGCGGGGTGGCTCTTGGAACAACAATCCTAATAACTGCCGTTCCGCGATCCGCAACAACAATAACCCCGGCAACCGCATCCTCGGCAACGGTTTTCGGGTGGCGTGCGGTGTGGCATGATTCTTGTAAGTAGGTTGGTTCACATTTTGCACCTAACCAAAAATCCTGTTTCTGAAGGCAGAGGGCAGATGGCAGAAGGAGGGAGAAGAGAAAATTTGTTTGACTTAGCTAAGAATCTAGGAAGCAAGAATCTCGCGTTAAATTGTGATTAGCAATTAATATAAGTAGGTAGGTCCAATTAATTAGAAATGGTTCAGAGACGGGTCAGGGGTCAGAATTTAGAATTTAGAATTAATTTTTTAAATCCCCAGAGTTAAAATTAGAGCCGATCGACTTTTAACCAGGCACCTGAAGGGTTACAATACCCCAACAGAGAAATTAACTGCCCTTGAGTACAATCGAGTAATTGTCGATCGACTGTAGGTTCCAGGGTAACTAATGTCCAAACTTGACCAGCCCGATCGAGCGGTTCTGTGAGAGTAATACTGTATTCCTGGCGATCGTGCCGATGAAAAATACCTTGGTAATACTGACCAGTCCCTCTATGCTCAGAAGGGAGATCGCTACAAGGACAATTACCATCCGCAGGATAAGCATCAGGATTATCTAAATAATAGCGCTGCCAGTAAAGCCAGTCAGGATGTTGAGGGGATAAGTTAAATAAAGGTATTACTGCTGCTGGGGCGTGATCGTCTGTTAGTAATGCTTCCTGAAGAGTTGCGATCGCTAACTCCTGTGGCTGAAAATTCAACTCAATGCATAATGCTGCTGCCATTCCTGCTGCTTGTCCCAGATTCATTACCACTGGTTGCAGGCGGGTGCTGCCGTTGGCAATATGAGAAACAGAGATATTCTTTTCGCCAACCAGTAAACCTTCAACAGAAGCCGGAACCAAAGCACTGTAGGGAATAGTAAAAGGCGTACCAGTCCAACGTCCACCCCAACGGATTGATTTGGGTTCTAGAGGAAATTCTACGCCGGGATAGTGATGATCGTTGGCATAGTTCCCAACTGCAATACTAGTGACTTTTCCCTCTGCTGTCACGGGCAATGCCGCAACCCGTCCTCCAGGAATAGGCAAAATATCTTTCTCTGTTACCGTTAATTGCCCTTGTAAGCGTCGGCTTTCCCGATAATAGGGATGGAGTGCATAAGCACCATCACCGAGGCTGTGAGGAAAGACATTTTTGGCTAAACCATAACGCCGACCCAACTGAGTTTGAATGAAGTGGGCAAAGTTTTGGCTATGATAGTAAGCTTCTTGGAGAAATTGCTGGCGCGAGGCTTCAGATTCTACTATACGCTCTAGTCCTTCCCCATAATCATTGCCATTCTGAGGCCAATTAATCATTAATAGCCCCTCTGGCAATCGTCCGTAATTTAAGAATTTTTCTGCCCCATAGTTATCCCAGGCACCGACGAAAGGCAGGGGGGAAAGGGAAGAGGGTGGAATTGTTGCTGCTTGGGCAGATTTGCCGTAGTCCTCAAGGATGACAACCCAAGTGGGAACTTGAACTCGATATCGATCGGTTAATTCATTAAAGGAGACGGGCGCACTAGGTTCGTTAAATTGCTGTTGTAGTTCCCAACCCCAACGGTGAGGTACTTCCCCTAAAGCCAGTAAATCCCCTAATTCTGTGGCATCTAGAGTTATTTGAGCTTCAATTACTAACCGATCGAATCTTACTCCCGTAATTTTGTTTCCTTGTCGCAAGACTGCTAGCGGGGTTTTGCCGCTAATCCATTTAAGGTTTGGTAGTTGCTTAACCCAATCGGCAAAAATCTCAGCCCCAATGGAAGGGTGGTAAGTGAACATACTTACCCAGCCATTATCTAATCCCCCTGGTTGTTTTTGTCTCAGTGCTTGCAGATATGCACCCCACAGTCCCGTTTGAAAAGCAGCCAATTCATTCCCATCTGGGGCAGCAACACCTGCCGAGGTTAGCATTCCTCCTAACCAGGGAAATTCGCTCACAATAATAGTTTGAACCCCGCAACGAGCAGCTTGAATAGCTGCTGCTGTACCTCCCGTACCGCCACCAACAACTAGCACCTCTGTAGTTATTTTCTCGATCGTCATTTATGTCAAGTCTGTAATTGCCCGCCCCTATAATGACTCCTGACTCCTGACCTCTCAACCCTGACCTTAAGTTGATGTAAATCTCTACTCAAAAGCGATCGGCATCACTTTTTATGTTCCCATAACTCTAGTAATATTACGAAATTAAACGTTAAGTAAAAATAAATTACATTGGTTAAGTTCAAGTTAAATTCACAGCTACTTACCGAACGTAAAAATGAGTAAGCTAGTTATTCTTAAGCTCAAAGGTGATTGCGATCGAGGATTTTGGCTCACTCTAGCAATTGAGGGGGTCATAAAATACTCAAATACAGAAATTACCGGTAATTTGCCTCCAGCCAACTCACTAGTCAGGCAATATCAAGATTGGCAGTCAAGCTATCGCCGACTAGAATACTCCTTAAGATTAAAAGGAAAGCTCCATGATCCTGTAAAAGGAGAACAAGGTAAAGAAAGCTATTGTTTAGAAATTATCATAGACGATTACATACAACGACGGAAGCAAGATTGCCGTCATGCTTCTCTCAGATTAAAGGAAGAATTAAATAAATGGTTGAATACCACTGGGTTTAAACCTATTCAAAAACGATTAATAGAACAACTAGATCCAGACGAGCAAATTCGATTTCTGATTTGCACCGATTCTAGGGAGCTGAGGAAACTGCCTTGGAATCAATGGAACTTTCTCGATCGCTACCCCTTCTCGGAAATTGCCTTGAGCGCAGAGCAAGAATGCCAGCCTAGCTTATCTCAGTCTCAGACTCCTGTCAACCAAGTGAAAATCCTAGCTATCTTTGCTAACAGCTCTAGGATTAATCTTCTCAAAGACAAGAAACAACTGCAAGATAAATTCCCCCATGCGAAAATAACTTTTCTCTTCCAGCCGCAACGCCAGCAGATAAACAAGCATTTGTGGGAAGCGTGGGATATCTTATTTTTCTCCGGTCACAGTAGAACAGACACTCAAAGCAATCGAATTTATATCAATCAGACTGATAGCCTGACGATTGACGAGATTAACTTAGCAGTTAAAAAAGCGATTGAGAAGGGATTGCAGTTAGCTATTTTTAATTGTTGTGATGGCTTAGAATTAGTTTCTGAGCTAGAAGAATTGTCTTTTGGACAGGCAATTGTGATGCGAGAGTTACTGCCAGAACCAGTAGCGCAGCAATTTTTCCACTATTTTCTCTCTCAGTTAGCTGAGGGAATACCTTTGTATCAGGCAGTGCGATCGGCACGAGAGAACCTGCAAGGCTTAGAGCAAAAATTTCCTTGTGCTAGTTTGCTACCAGTGATTTTCCAGCACCCTGCTGTTGACCCCCTTACCTGGTCTGATTTACTGGGCAAACAATTGTCCGCTCGAAATTCTTTATCCTTGGGAGAAGAGACAGAGGAAGATAAGAGATATCTAACACAGAGTCCGAAATCAGAACTCAACAATAGGGTTCTACCAGTAGGGATTGAATCTCCTCACTCAAGTCGATTTGCTGTTGCTTCTACTAGCGATCGAAATGTAGGGAAACTTTTCCAGGGTGAAGTTGTTGAGACTAATTCTTCCCCTTCTCAATCCAATCGATCGATTAATTATTTATTACCACTGCTCTTTAAAGCTTATTTGTTTGAGTCGCAAAAACTTCAGGAGTCTTCCGAGAGGAAAAATAACCAGAAAATTAGCAAACTTTATTTCCTAGAAATTGCCACTCTCACAGTTGCCGCACTATTCTTTAGCGGAATCACTTACCTCGAATCAATTTCCTCTACAACCTTCAAACCCAAAATTTACTCGACAATCTCTCCTACAATTGACAAACCCCAGGGTGACTCTACATTTATGGAGGCGGAGAACGTCCCCTCAGGCAAGTTCAAATATGGTGGCAGCACCAGTTGGGCTCGCATTCGAGGTGAAATAGACCCAGTTATTCAATCTATTTGGCCTAACTTTAAGTTGCATTACGTACAACATCCATTTCTAATTCCCAGTTCTGGGACGGGAATTAAAATGTTACTCGAAGGGCAAATGAGCTTTGTCCAATCTTCCCGTCCTCTTTCGGCACAAGAGTATCAAATTGCCTTTAAACAGGGAATGATTCTTGAGCAGATACCTGTAGCAATGGATGGAATTGCTTTCGTAGTTAATCCCAGTTTGAATCTTCCTGGTTTGACCCTGGCTCAACTGAAAGACATTTATACGGGTAAAGTTACTAACTGGCAACAAGTTGGCGGACCCGACCTAGAAATAGTCCCCTACTCTAAATCTCAGCGTCTTAGCGGCACAGCTCAGTTTTTTGCGCAAAAAGTCTTGAAATCGTCTAAATTTGGCTCACAAGTTAATTTTACTTCCAGTACCACTATAGCCTTAAGAGAGGTAGCTGCTAATCAAGGGTCAATTTACTACGCCTCTGCTTCTAAGCTAGTGCAGCAGTGTACGGTTAAAACCCTCCCGATCGGCTATAGCGTCGATCGGCTGATTGCGCCCTACAATTTGCCTTATACAGAACTCTCTCAATGTCCAGTGCGCCGCAATCAGGTCAATCACCAAGTATTTAAGTCAGGAGATTACCCGCTAACTCGCACTCTCTTCGTCATTGTCAAACAAAATGGTCTTTCTGAGGAACAGGCAGGTGAAACTTATGCTGATTTGCTGTTGAGCCACCAGGGACAGAAGCTAATTGAGAAGGCTGGAATGATTCCTATTTCAGTTAATCTTTTCTCCCCAAAATCAAAAGGCGTTCAGTCTGCTGATAATTCTGACCCCTTTGGGGAATTCAAAATTCAAAATGAGGAATGAGGAATTAATAATTTTGAATTGTTTAATGGAGAATACACCCTACTTGTTGCCTTTCCTAACCGAAGTGTGGCAATCTTATTTGAAGCTGATATCGCCAATTTGGCAATATATTTATTTACCGAAATTTTAAGGTAATTTTATATATTAATTGCTTAATAAAAAAACTAAAAAGCCTCTGACCACCTGAAATTTTAGCTTTGTCAAGATTTTTAATCTTCTTTTTTAATTTTAAAAATAAAGTAAAGTATAGTTAATAAATTCAAAATTGTGAATTTATTAGGTTATATTAATAATAACACTCTGCACTTCAATCTAAGTCAGAGATCTGCAATATAGGAGAAAGGTGGTAATAGTACCTTTCTCTTTCGTTTTTCTGTAGCCATAAATATTCGTCTACCTTTGGCATAATTGATAATTTTATCAAGTCATACCAATTCTATTTAAGATTGCTACACTTCGATTAGGAAAGGCAACAGATGCAGATAATTGATGTGTAGCAGTATTTTTTGAAATTGGTATAAGTCGGTAGCCTTTATCTTAACAGATGGTAGCTGCTTTCATCTCGATGTTTTTTCAGGTAACGCATGAATGGGGTACCTCCCGTCCCAATATCACTATTTTTGTTGGTCTTGGCAGTTTGCTGGTTAATGTAGCGGGAAGCAAACTCCAGGTGCTTAGTGCGGAATTTTTCTATGAGAGAGATGCAGTTGTTATAGGATTGTTTTAGTTCTGGAACTCGCTCTAGGTGGTTTTCAACAAAATTCCGCAGGGTTGAACGTTTTTCTACTTCTTCCACAAAGGCACGGTGTTTTGGCGGCATATAATCCCGCATTTCCATTAGGTATTCCCGCAAGGGGTCGGGTTTGTGGGCGATATTGAAAAGAGCGTCCATAGTAGGTACGATCGCGCTCTGCGCTCCCGTCTCGCCTCGGAACTGCTGGGGTTTAGAGCCGTAGGCCTCTACGCCTTCATAAATAAGTCCTTCTGGAAGAGTCGGGTTGTTTTTCCAGCCGTGAATGTAGGGTCGCACGCGATGATAGTAAATGTAGGGGTCGCATCTTTCTGTCATTCGACTCATGGTCGCGTTAATGTTGACCCAAGAATCTTTGATGTCCTCCAGAGCATTGAGTACGGCGGTAGGGTCGTTTCGAGTAATCCCTTCTAGAATGGTAGAAATCGCTGCCAGTGCGGGCGACGCTTTCGCCTCGATTTGAATTTGAACGAGGATAAACCAGTCTTCATCCAGCCCACCCAGGAAATTCTGGACCAGCATGATGTTGCCGATCGCG
>JBFRWL010000310.1:0-5333 GCA_051439565.1 Prochloraceae cyanobacterium | reverse complement strand
ACAAATAGAAGAGACTTCTTTTAGAGCTGAACTAATAGAATCTTTAAAGACTAATAAATGGATGCAGTATCCGTTACTCCATCGTTGGATCAGACAGGCATATCATCGCGGTCATACTTATGTGAATAACCAAATATGCGTTGGGATTAGTAACGGAGCGGTTGTCAAAAGAGTTAGTCGTAATGTCGTTAGCGTAACTATTTCTGGGGATCTAATTAAAAAACGTAAATATGAGAAATTAACTCTTTTATTTAAAGTGGGTCGCTGCACGCCAACGGGTATATTTCAAATTATCTTTGATGATGCAACAAATGAAATTCGATTACATTATCCTAAAATCGTCAAGCGCCGCCCAGTAACAGGGGTTGGTAGTTGTGGTTTGGACAAGGGATATACTGAAGCTTTTACCGATTCAAATAATAATGTTTACGGTGATGGAATTGGTAAAGTGATGTCAGAATCAGTAGTCAAAAGACATATTAGAGGTAGGGGGAGAAATAAATTATACCAGATTGCACTCTCGAAAAATCAGAAACATATATTTAATTGCAACTTAACCAAAAAACGTTGGAATAGAAGAGAGAATAAAAAGAAACGAACTCTAACAACAATAGTCAGAACTGGAGCCAATCAATTCTTCGACAAATATCAGCACGCTATTACTGAAGATCTCAGTTTTGTTGTTAAAAATAAAAAGATTGCTAAAAAAGTAAATCGTAACTTAGCAGAATGGTGCAAAGGAACGCGACACAAAGCACTTGAAGAAATTTCTTATCGTCGTCACTCATCAACGACGGTAGTGAATGCAGCGTATAGCTCGCAGGTCGATTCCCGTTTTGGGGTGCTTTTAGGTACTCGTAACGGAGATCGATTCTTCACCTTTGATGGGGAGCTATTACAAGCTGATTGTAATGCGGCGCGCAATATTGAAACCAGACTGGATGACCCTGACATCAAGAGATTCATGAAATCTGCTGATGTTAGGAAGGTTTTGATTGAGCGCACTGTATCCTTTTTGTTGTTAAGGGATTTAACTCTTTTTGATGCCATTGATAAGGGTTGGTTTGACCCTAGGCATTTGAGAGGAATCGGCAAAAAGGCATGGGTTAAGAGTGAAACCCTAGTGGCTTAGATAGATTTAAAGGAGGATGACCATCATCCATCATTACTTTAACTCACTCAAGCCGAAAAGTATCCAATAGACCAACGAAATACTTCGATTAACACCGTTTTATTCCGTTTTGTTTCTCACTCTAGCTTGCCAAAATAGGCGAAAAAATATAAATATAAGCTGATGTGCATCTAAATAGCCCTTTCTCTAGTTTTAGGAAAACTCAAAAGTCCTCTCCTCCTAACCCACTATCTAAAAGATGCAAGTTAAATATGTAACAGCTTATCTAGCAAGTAAATGTTTTAACAGATAAAAGGAGAATTAGTTATGTCAATAAAAAAAGAAAACCCTTAGCCTTTTATTTTATCAACTATCTGTAACCAAATTAAATGCAATTGGTAGAGTTTCATCTCCCTTGTCTCCCTCTATAACCCCCTATTCTAGGCATGAATCCCGATATTTTACCCGGTCAAAGTTTTCCTTTAGGCGCTACTGTCGATCCCGAAGGCGTTAACTTCTGCATCTTTTCCGAGCACGCAGAAGCAATTGAATTACTGCTGTTCGACGAAGCAAATGCGCCCCAGCCATCCCGTGTCATTAAACTAGATCCTCAAGAAAACAAAACCTTTTACTACTGGCACGTTTTCGTCCCAGGTATTGGTGCGGGTCAGATTTACGGCTATCGTGTTTACGGCTCTTTTGCTCCCGAACAAGGTCATCGCTTCGATGGGAGCAAAGTGCTGCTCGATCCCTACGCGCAGGCGATCGTCGGGGATGAAATCTACAGCCGAGATGCAGCCGTGCGCCCAGGAGATAACTGTTCTCAAGCCTTGCGGGGGGTGGTTGTAGATACCAGTAAATATGACTGGGAAGACGATCGGCATTTGCGCATTCCCTATTCCAATAGCGTGATTTACGAATTGCACGTGGGCGGCTTCACCCGCCATCCTAACTCTGGTTTACCTCCAGAAAAGCGAGGAACCTATGCTGGGTTGATCGAGAAAATTCCCTATCTCAAGCAATTAGGGATCACAGCGGTAGAGTTACTACCTGTACACTATTTCGATGCAGAAGATGCGGCACCAGGACTGAAGAACTACTGGGGCTACAGCACCATTAGCTTTTTTGCCCCTCATCGAGCTTATAGTTCCCGAAAAGATCCCCTCGGTCCCGTAGATGAATTTCGAGATATGGTCAAGGCACTGCACCGCGCCGGAATTGAAGTAATTCTGGATGTGGTGTTCAATCACACTGCCGAAGGCAATCACCGAGGACCAACTCTCTCATTCCGAGGCATAGATAACGAAATTTACTACATTTTGGAAGAGGATAGAACTTACTACGCCAACTATAGCGGTTGCGGCAATACTTTTAGAAGCAATCACCCGATCGCTGGCGGTCTGATCTTGAACGCCCTGCGTTACTGGGTATCCGAGATGCACGTGGACGGCTTTCGTTTCGATCTTGCCTCAGTTTTGGCCAGAGATGCCTCCGGTCGTCCCTTAGAAGAGCGCATAACTGTCACTCCCGACATTCTCTGGATCATCGAAGCCGATCCCATCTTGGCAGGAACAAAACTAATTGCCGAAGCTTGGGACGCAGCCGGATTGTATCAGGTGGGCAAATTTGTCGAACTAGCAAATTGGTTTGCTGAGTGGAATGGTCCTTTTCGAGATGATGTCCGCCGTTTCGTTAAAAGCGATTTGGGGGCAGTTAAGTCTTTAGCAGCAAGGATTTTAGGCAGTCCTGATATCTATCGGCGCAGGGATATCGATATTAATCGCAGCATTAACTTTATTACCTGTCACGACGGCTTCACCCTTAATGACCTAGTTTCTTACAACTCCAAGCACAATGAAGCTAATGGAGAAAACAACCGCGACGGCGCTAATGACAATCACAGTTGGAACTGTGGCGAGGAAGGCGAAACCGATAATCGAGAAGTTGAAGCGCTGCGTCTACAACAGATTAAAAATCTATTAACTATTCTGCTCATGTCCCAAGGAACGCCAATGCTACTGATGGGGGATGAAGTCAGGCGAACTCAAAAAGGTAATAATAATGCCTACTGTCAAAATAATGAGCTGAGCTGGTTTGATTGGAGTCAAGTAGATAAACAATTTGATTTATGGTGCTTTGTGAGGAGACTAATTCACTTTGTCCAGGGACTGGAACTGTTTCGTCAGGAAAGTCTTTTAACTGTGAGCGATCGAAGTGAAACTCCCTATCTTACCTGGCATGGAATACAACTCGGAGAGCCAGATTGGTCTGATGATTGCAATACTCTAGCTTTTACTCTGTGCCACCCAGAAGCGGGGGAACATTTGCACGTCATGCTCAATGCCTATTGGGAACCTCTAACCTTCGAGTTACCTCCCCTAGAAAAAGCACAATGCTGGCATAGGATTGTAGATACTTCCTTATCGTTACCAGAAACTTTCTGCGAATTAGATGCTGCTTTACCTTTGGAAGGCAAAGAATATAGGTTAGAGGCTCGCTCTTGCGCAGTACTAATGGTAAAAGTTAGAGGTTAAATCATAAACCATGAAAACGGAGAAGTGAATGAAGAGTGTAAACTTGTCTCCACTTTGTTGGCAAAATTATGGTAAATTTCCCCTTTATTCTCTAATGTTGCTGGCTGTCAGTTTATCAGCAGTTCGATCGCTTGCTTACACTCAACCTCAACCAGTTTTACCTTCCAACGAGATAGTTCAATTAAATGACACTAGTTCTCAAAAAATCCAACAGAAGGCAGAGGATTTTGTCGATCTTTTAGCAGCGGAAAAGTTTACCCAAGTAAGAAGTGCCTTACATCCTTATCTAAGAGTAAATTGGCCTACTTCTAAAATAGAACGGCTCTGGGGAGATTTACTGGCAGAAACTGGGTCTTTTATACGGCGAGGAAAATCCCGGGTTATCAAAACATTCAATGGCTATCTCGTCTTTGTATCTGTCGAGTTTAAAAATACTACTGACGAAATGTTGGTGACTTTAAATCAAGATCGGCAGATTATCGGGATAGATTTCCCCAAAGTTGAAACTATAGAAGAAATTGCTCAGAAAGTAGTTGATGCTTTAGCTAAAAGAGATTTTGCTAGTGCTAGAGGATATTTACATCCGTTTTTGAAAAAAGATATTTTTCCCCAACAAATGCAAAAAGAATGGCAACAATTACTATTGGAAACTGGTCCGTTTCAAAGACGAGTAAAAACTCAAGTAAGAGAAGGTTCGTCAATTGACAATATTGATGTGGTATTAGTAACTATCGAGTTTGAAAAACTTACTGACAAACTGCTGGTCATTTTCGATCGCGATAAAAGGATTATTGGCATAGATTTCCCCATAGTGAACTAATTAGGGCCTGCTGAATAACTCTAAAACCTTGATAAATCGATGCTTTAGACTCCCTCTCCTGACTACTCCCTCCTGGGAGGGTTAGGGTTGGTCTGACTCCTATCTACACCGAAACACTTTTTCAGCAAACCCTACTATAGTTTCAGCTATTTTCAGTTTCAGCGACGATTTGCCCGCTCTCAATTGCCTTCACGAATGCCTCATAATCTCGTTCGGTTTGGTCTCCGTAAGCTTCGGCAAAGTCAGCGATCGCTTCATCTAAAACGGCTGAATTGCCACAGTATCCCGCAATTTTAGCAATATCCCCCGAACGAGCATGAGCACGAGCCAGCAGAGTTCCGCAGGCACGAGCATACAGGGCAAAAACAGAACCTTTCAGCCATTCCAGAGGAATTGACCCCTTCATATTTTTCATCTGGCGCACATAGTAGGGACGACCGTCAATGGATGTCCAGCCTAGAAGTACATCTGTTGCTGCTTGTAGGTAACGCTGACCCCGAACTACGCGCCGTCCTTCATGTTTGAGTTCTGGTGGTAAGGGTCGGGTATAGGGAGCAAAAGCTGGTGCTGCTGCCTCTTTAACTTGTAGGAAAAGCGGATCGCTACCATCGTCATCGTTGCCAAAGAGCATTACTAAATAGGCCCGCAGCCCTACACTGCCAACTCCTACTACCCGATGGGCCACATCGGCTACTCGGTAATGTTGAAACATGAAACTGCGTTCGGGAGTTAGGGTTAGGTCATAGGGAACGAGGGAAGCAATGACTTTTTGAGCAGTTTCTTCATCAGTTCGTTGCAAAATTGGGGGATTATCTAAGAAACGCCACTCACCGCTGACAGAACGGTGGGCTACCTTTGGCAGTAAGGT
>JBFRWL010000309.1:0-8380 GCA_051439565.1 Prochloraceae cyanobacterium | reverse complement strand
ACTGGAGACTACTACTACTACTGGTAAAAAGTTGGCTGGTCTAGCTAGTATTTATCAAAATCTTATTTCTAGCTAGATTAACTTTCTATCAAAGCTTCTGTTTAAGCCTAGAATTTGTCGACAAATTCTAGGCTTTTTCGCATTTTTATATCTTGGCTAAACCTTGACAATCTTAAAAATTTTAATTGTACTTTTAAAAGATTTTCCTGGATGAATTTGCCAAAATGGCAACACTTTTGCTCAGGATCTAATTACTATTATTAATAACAACTAGTTGAAGTTGATATTAGTAATAACCCAAAAAGGAGAACATAAATGATCATTTCTGAATTAAATCATCTGGAAGTTATGGGACAAGAAAAGCAAATTGTCGGCGGGATTACCGATCAAAAGGCAAATACTCACCTCAACTTCTTCGAGAAAGTAGATATCAACAAATATGTCGATGCTAAAGCCTATGTCAGAGGTAATATTGCTTTTGCCGAAGCTGACGCTGTTGCTCTCGGTTATGATTCTGTTTCTAATGCTCTGAGCAATACCTACACTGACTATAAAACTTCTGTATCCACTGCTACCTCTTCCTCAGCAACTGGAGACTACTACTACTACTGGTAAAAAGTTGGCTGGTCTAGCTAGTATTTATCAAAATCTTATTTCTAGCTAGATTAACTTTCTATCAAAGCTTCTGAAATTCGAAGCAGAGAACTCGAAGAGCCCAGCGGGCGCTCTTCTTTTGCTTCTCCGCTACTCCTAGATATCTTGCCCAACTGCGTTGCAGTTGAGGGCTCCTAACCTAGAGAATTTTCCTCTGCTAAAAAAAGTGGGAGTTCAGGAAAAATCCATACTGCTAAAGCAGGGTATATCTGCCACAATTAAAGAGTGGTTGATGAGAGCGGGCAATCCTAATATCATTGCGATCGCTGGATTTGCGCCTTTGATCGCCAGGATTCCGTTAATCTTCTCAACCTAACGAGTAACATATTTTTCGCTAATACTATTATCAAGTTCGATAATGATTGATTTTTTTGGCACAACTATTAACCCAGAAGAAATTTTAGACTTCTTAAAAAGAGGAACGCTGCTCAAGGAAGTCTGTCAAAAGATCTTGTCTGAAAAAATTATCGAACGAGCAGTACACGAAAAAAATATAACAGTAACTCCCGAAGAAATTCAAACTGAGGCAGACAACATACGTCGAGAAAGGCGTTTAGAGAAAGCCTCGGATACACTAGCCTGGTTAGAGGAGCAGATGCTCACCCCTGATGAATGGGAGATAGCAATTAAAACTGACCTGCTTGCTCAAAAATTAGCTAAGCATTTATTCGATAAGGAAGTAGAAAAATTTTTTGCGCAAAATCGCCTTGATTTCGATCAGTTTGCCCTCTATCAAATCATTGTTCCTTACGAACAACTTGCCCAGGAAATTTTCTATCAAATAGAAGAAGAGGAAATAAGTTTTTATCAAGCGGCTCACCTTTACGATATTGACGAGCGACGCAGATATCATTGTGGCTATGAAGGTAAGCTTTATCGTTGGAATTTAAAGCCTGATGTTGCAGCAATTGTTTTTGGTGCAACCTTAGGAACGGTAATTGGACCCATAAAGACCGAGCAAGGGTATCATCTCTTTATGATTGAAGAGTTTATTCAAGCTGAGTTAACCCCCGAAAGGCATCAGGAAATTCTCGATCGGTTATTTCAAGAATGGCTACAAAGCGAGTTAAATTATATGATTCATAACAAATAAAAATATAATATAGTTAAAGAGGGCCAATAGGGAACAGCTAACCCTAATAACTAGCTGCTCATTTTGGTCCTGTATTTTATCTTTGCTGACTCACGTTAGTAAATTCAGTAGAGGTGGCAACTTAAGCTTATCAGGTTACGTCTTTATGTCAAAGATGTTGTTGTTATTTTTAGTCTGAGTAAATCGTGTTTAAGCTATTTTCTTTATTATTGAGACGTTGTCGACGAAGCTGGTTGTATGGGCTGCTGAGTGTGACAGTTGCGGTCTCGTTGTGTATTGGTTCTCAACAGCCTGGTTATACTCTTTCCTGGTCAGATCTTATTCGTGGCGGCATTCAAGTCATACAATTATCTAATCTTTCTGATTCTCAGGAAGTTCAATTTGGCAGACAAATTAATCAACAGTTAATTAGTCAAGGTCAAATAAGAACCTACAGAAATGCTCGACTGAATCGCTATGTCAATCAAATTGGACAGCAATTAGCTAGAAACAGCGATCGCCCCAATATTCCCTATACTTTCCAAATAGTTAACGATCGAAGTGTCAATGCCTTTGCCACTATGGGTGGCTTTGTTTACATCAATGCTGGTTTAATGAGAGTAGCAGATAATGAAGCGGAACTAGCAAGTGTAATTGCTCACGAGATCGGTCACATTGCTGGTCGTCATGCAGTAAAACAAACGCGCCAAAAAGCAATTAACCAAGGTTTACTATCTGTTACAGGACTCGATGAAAGCACAGTAGTTCAGTTGGGCGTGCAACTAGCTGTTAATTTACCCCACAGCCGCGAGGATGAATTTGAAGCCGATCGCATGGGATTAGCTACTTTACAACGAACTGGTTATGCTCCTGCAGGAATGATAAGTTTTATGAAGAAGCTCCAGAGACAAAGCGCTTCTGTACCAACTTTCCTCAGCACTCATCCAGCAACATCAGATCGCGTTGTTGCTTTGCAACGAAAAGTCGATCCTCAAACTGCTAATCGGGGTCGTGGTTTAAATCAACAAGCTTATAAAAATCAGATTAGCTCTTTGCGATAAGAGCTTTAATAAGTTAATAGATCCATATTTAGATAGGGAGTTAAAACAATGGCACTCACCCCTTCAACAATGCTTCCTCTGGGAACAAAAGCACCAAATTTTCAACTACCAGATGTGGTTTCTGGTCAAACTATTTCTTTGGAAACTTTTGCTACTAGCAAGGCTTTGCTAGTAATGTTTATTTGTCAGCATTGTCCTTTTGTCAAACACGTTAAGCGCGAATTAGCCCAGATTGGCAAGGACTACGGCGATCAACCCTTAGCAATTGTGGCTATCTCTGCTAATGATGTCGCCAACTATCCTGGTGACTCCCCCGATAATCTCAAAGCTATGGCACTAGAGCTTGACTTTAAGTTTCCTTTGTGCTATGACGAAAGCCAAGAAACTGCCAAAGCTTACACAGCCGCCTGTACTCCAGACTTTTTCCTCTTCGACAGCGATCGCAAGCTAGTCTATCGAGGTCAGTTAGACGAAAGTCGTCCTAGTAACGATATTCCGGTGACGGGCAAGGATCTACGTTCTGCGATCGATGTGGTCTTAGCGGGTCAAAAAGTTAACTCCGACCAAAGACCTAGTGTTGGCTGCAATATCAAGTGGAAGTTAGGAAATGAACCAGCTTATTACGGTTAATTAATTAATTAGTTATTTTCTTTCCCCTATACTCCCTTACTTCTGAGTGGATCAAAGTGCTTGTGCTCTCAGCCATGCAACTGGTAGACAAAGCATCTTTTTAGGCGTGGCAACAAAAGCTCTTTTGTTAAAAACGTCATATTGATTCCGTTCAATGGCATCGAGAATTCCCTGATAAAGCATCAATGCCGTCCAGACGGGCCAGCGAGAATCACGAGATAGGTAGCTGATGCCCTTGCTAGCCTGATGATAATATTTTCTTGCCCGTTGAATTTGAAAGTGCATTAAAGTTCGCCAGCGTTCGTCAACTATCCCCTTAAACAGATCGTCTTCGGTGTAATCAAATAACGCTAAATCTTCTAGAGGTAAATAAATACGACCTCGATGGGCGTCTTCACCAACATCCCGCAGAATATTAGTTAGTTGCATCGCTATTCCCAGGGCGGTCGCTTCTTCAGTGGGCAAATAATTTGCCCTCTCTCTATTCCAGGGAGCAGTATTATTGCTATTGTCTATTCCTAATACGGCATTTGACATTAAGCCAACTGTACCTGCCACTCGGTAGCAGTAAAGTTTGAGTTGCTCAAAGTTTTCATACCGACTGCGGTGCAAATCCATGCGCTGTCCGGCGATCATATCCCGAAAAGGCTGAATATCCATCGGGAAATTTTCTAAGGTGTCCATCAAAGCTACATCCGCATCGTCCACTGGATGCCCAGTAAAGACTGACTCTAGTTGTTGTTCCCACTGATCTAGAGTTTCTGTAGTGGTATACCTAGACTTTAACCCGTCTACCAGTTCGTCAGTACAGCGACACCAAGCATAAATCGCCCAGATGGCTTTACGCTTTTCCGGGGGCATCAATAAAGTACCCAGGTAAAAAGTTTTGGCATATTCTGCCGTAATTTGACGGCAGTATTGGTATGCCTCTGAGAGGGTGGCTAGCTTATAAGTCGGTTTAGGCTTTGGTAATTGCAGCATTCATCCCAGGCTGAACGATTTTCCTTTGTCGAGGCAAGGCACTACAGTACTTATACTTATCCGTAGAGACTAACCAATTAGAATTGTCTCATTACCTTAGCCCGTATGGTTGTCAACAATTCTAATTAGCTTTTCCCAGAGATTTAACCAGCAACTACTGTTGCTTGGCTGGGCGAGAGTGAAGTTTTATTACTAACTTCTGTCGGACAATCTTTGGCAATCGCCGCCGCCGCTAGTTTACCAGAAAGTACTGCCCCCTCCATACTCCCTAAATATTCTTGCATGGTGTAGTCACCAGCGAGATAAAAATTAGCGATTGGAGTTTTTTGGGAGGGGCGACAAGCTTGACGACCGGGAGTAGCTCGATAAACCGAGCGCGGAGTCTTGACAACTCGAGATTTAAGCAGTTTAGCCCGCTCCTCGCCAGCAAAATGGTTGGGGAAGAGTTTTTCTAACTCCGTCATAGTGACAGTGATAATTTCTTCATCAGATTTAGCAATCCAGTCTTTGGCTGGTGCTAAAACTAATTCCAGCATTGAGCGATCAGGGTTAGCATATTCCTTGCAGGTATTGCTCATATCGGCATAGACGCTGAGTAAAGGCGATCGCGAAAACAGTAGGTGATCGATATCTGTTAGTTTGCGGTCAAACCATAGATGCAGGTTAATTACCGGAACTCCTTCTAAACCATCTAGCTTCTGGAAAAAGTCCATCGATCGCCAAGGTTTGGGCAACATTATCTTTAGGGGATCGACGGGCATAGCAGAGACGTAAACGTCAGCAGCAAACTCTTCGTCTTCTTCCCCATTTAGTCCCCGTAGAAGAAAACCTCTTGTCATACCATCTTCGTCAAGCAGAATCTCTTTTACAGGGGCATTTAACCTCACTTCACCACCTCGTTCGCTAATATAATCAACCAGCGGTTGACACAAACGTTCTGTGGGCGAACCATCGAGAAAAGCCATCTTAGAACCATTTTTCTCCTGGAGAAAACGATTTAGGGCAGTTAATAAAATGGTTGCCGAAATTTCGTCGGGATTTATGAAGTTTAGCGCCTTGGACATAGCGATGAACACTTCTTTTTCTACCCTAGGGGGTATATTCTGTTTCTTCATCCACTCCGACCAGGAGTATCGATCCATTTCCTCAACATATTTCTGACCTCGAAGGATAGCTGGGATCAGACCTACGCCAAAGCGAATTTTCTCCTCCCAGGTAAGCATATCATTGTTACGGAGAATTGCGACTATCCCGTTCCAGGGAGCGGGAAGATCGGGAAAGTCGAAGCGCGAGTAAGTTCCTGGTGTCTCAGGCTGATTGAAGATCATGGTGTGTTCTTTCCATTGGAGCCGATCTTCAATATCGAGCTCTTTAAATAGCTGCAATATGTTGGGGTAGGCTCCAAAAAAAATGTGCAATCCTGTTTCGTACCAGTCTCCATCTTCGTCTTTCCAGGCAGCAACTTTGCCGCCCAAAACATCTCTACGTTCTAGGACAATAGGGGTGTGTCCTGCATCCACTAGGTATTTAGCGCAAGAAAGTCCTGCTAAGCCTGCTCCGGCGATCGCAACTCGCATTACTTGAGATTAATAATTTTAATTTGGTGCTGATGTTTACAGTAGCTCTTATTATACTTTGCATTTCGTTACATTTGAAGGCAAAATTCTCACAAAGCTATATTTTTATAAACTTTTTGAGCAAACAGGGAGAGTGAAAAAAATACTCAAAGTAGATTTGGTATAATCTTTAGAGCCTGCTCGCCTATGGTTATTTGCCATAAAACTTGCAACTGTAAAGATTTTTAACAAAAATAGTACTCAGAGCAGTTTACATTAAATTCATTTGATATCTGTCAAATCTGAGAGTAAATCAATTCATATGGAAGCAATTCAAGCTGGTGGCGATCCCCAAGTTGGCAATCTAGCAACTCCACTCAATTCTTCTGATTTCAGTAAATCTTTCATTGGTAACTTGCCAGCGTACCGTCCAGGGCTAAAACCATTTCGTAGAGGCCTAGAAATTGGGATGGCTCATGGCTACTTTGTTTATGGTCCCTTTGCCCTACTTGGGCCGTTGCGGGATTCTCAATGGGGCAATGTTGCTGGTTTGCTAGCGTCAGTAGGATTAATAGCGATTCTGACTGTCGCTTTGTCTCTTTACGCTAACGCTAAAAGTGGCAAGCCCATAGCCTCATTTACCACGCCTAATCCACCTGCAGAGCTAGGTACACAAGAAGGCTGGGCAGAATTTGCTAAGGCTTTCTTGATTGGAGGCTTTGGTGGAGCTCTTGTTGCCTTTTTAATTTCCCTAACACCTATTGTAGGGATCTTCCTAAAACTCTTTGGTCTCTAGAGATTCAGACTCAAGAGCCTAGCTAAAGATAACTTGAAAAGTTCTAGCTTTAAATTCAAGCGGCGTTATTATCTACCCTCTAATCAGGAGTCAGATAGCTAACGCCGATTTTATTTTGCTCGTATAGGCATTCCATGGAACGTCTGTATAGGGAGTGTGGGGTGGGAAGAATGGAGAAGTAATTTTATCCCCCTTGTCCCCCCTGTCTCCCTTGTTTCCCTTGTCTGCCCTGCTCCCCTGCCTCTTCTCTCAACCAATCATTTCAAAATTGACAGACTACTATCTTCCCCCCTCTCACCTAACCAAGAATTTTGGCATTCCTAAATCAGTGTTTTAGCCGAAGCTTCAATCAATTAGAAACGACTAAGCGTTTGCGTAAAGATTCAGCACGACGTTTAGCTGTACTATTTTGGGGATCGTATTTTAGCGCCTCTTCATAGGCTTGTAATGCCTGAGAAGTCAACTGCTTGCGTTCGTAGGCATTACCGAGATTATTGAGAGCAATGATATATTCAGGGTAAAGCTTCAAAGCTTCCTTATACTGGCGAATTGCTAGATCGTATTGCTCCTGAGACAAATAGGCATAACCTAAAGCGTTATAAATTAATGCCTGATTTTCTGGATCTATTTGTTTTTCAGCCTTCAAGGCTTTTTGAAAGAGGGAGATTGACTGTACGAAAAGTTTTTTCTGTAAATAGAGACTGCCTAACTCGTAATATTCTTGAGCAGTTCCCTTTTCCTGTTTCAGTTTTTTTTGCAGCCGTGAGAAGGTGCTTTCAAGTCTTCGAGTTTTAATAATCTGAAGCAAAATAAATACAGCTGCACCGCTAAGCAAAATCAGCAAAACAGAAAGATAAATTACTGGTAGCATCTCATCCATAGTTAAATTAGTTATTCTTTGAATGTGCAATTTCTAACGTCTAACTCCCCTACAAATATTCCATGGAACGTCTTTAGGGACTGGAAAATTTTGACTGGTTTTAAGGTAGCCCCCAATAGGTTGCTCTCTGCTTTAGCCAACCTGATTTTCGCCAACGGGCGATCGCTTCATTTACCTTGGTTCGCAAATCAACATACTGTAACCCTTTCGGCATGACCACACACAATGATTCGCCAGATAATCTTTCTGGTAGAAGTCGATACTGGGGATATTCTTGCACCCAGCCAGTTAGAACAGTTATATCTGCAGCAAAGGCATCCGCTTTTCCTGCTTCTAATAAGTTTAGTGCCTCCTGATAAGAATTGACCCCAATTAACTGAGCATTAGGTAACCTAGAGCGCACTACAGCAATAGTACTAGAATTGTTAAGAACAGCAATTTTACCAGAGACAAGATTCCTCAACCTTTGCACTGAGGGTTTCTTGGTCACTAAACTAGTACCGTCGAGATAATAATAGATACTCAAATTAACTAGTCGATGGCGGGAAGCCGTTGCTGTCACTCTAGCGATAGTTATGTCTACTTTTCCTTCTAATAAAACTTCTAGACGTTCCTGATTAATTACAGGCTTTAAAACTACAGCATCAGGACTTCCGAGTAATTCTTCGGCTAAACGCCTAGCAATGTCGATTTCTAGTCCTTGTAAATTTCCTCCCTCGTCATAGAAACCAAGAGCTGTCTCTTATACAC
>JBFRWL010000308.1:0-4516 GCA_051439565.1 Prochloraceae cyanobacterium | reverse complement strand
CTAGATCGGCTAAGGCTACCCCCAGGGTATACCAGCGAACGTTTTTCCCTTGTTTGTCGGGAATCAAGGGAATCGCTAGGGAAGCGAGAAGGGGTAGAAAAATTATAGTTGTGAGCCAAGGAAATTGAGTACTAATCATTATTTCGATTAGGAAAAGAAACTTAATACTTTCTGTAAACTTATGTTAAGAAAAAAAAGTGACAAAGTCGGGGCAAATAGGTGGCAAATTCAGGCTAAATCAATAAAATTTCTAAAGTGAATGATAAGTTATTAAAATACTTGAGGCAAAAGGGTAGACTGAGAGAGGGTTTTACGGCTTGTTTTCTAATTGATAAATATGCAAGTTATACTAGTTTCGTTTAAGAGCGTTACATTTGGATTAGGAAAGGAGATAGGCAACAGGTTCTTCAGAATTGTTGTGTAGCAGTATTTGTAAAATTGATATTAATTATGGATTAGCTTAGAAACAAGGGGACTTCACGCCTCCCGATTGAAAGTCAAGCAAAGGCTGTGTGAGCATGGGGATCTGAAATTCTTGCTCCCTTGGGTCGCCTTAAGGCTGGTGCCAAAACCTTAACGTAGATTTTTTACTCTTTGCCTTTGCCGATCGAAGTTTGAGAACTTAATTAACAACTGCTGCTTCACCGGTAGCTTTAGCTTGAATCAGCCAATCCGAATCATTAGCGGCAACATCTCTACCACTTTGATTACCTAACTGTTCTAAAGCTAGCAAACAAGCATACTTCAAGGTCCAAATCTTTGTAGTTAACCCTTGCTCAATCTCAGGAATTGCTTTTTCCTCTCCTAAGTTAGCTAAAGCAATTGCTGCTGCTGCGCGGGACTTCTGAAATTGGGGTGCTTGATTGTGTAAAGCTTCTACTAGCAAATTGTAACCAGGAGCATACTTGAGCTGACCTAAAAGTTTAACAACATGATAGTGAGCGCCGTAGTCGTTATGAGCTTCTTGGGCAAAAGTATCCATCAAGGCTTTGCCAGCTCGATCGGGATATAATTGCAGCAAAGTTTTACTAGCTAGGTAACACCGCCCAAAATCTGTATGATACAGCTCGCTAATTACAAATTCTAGGGTAGGTGTTTGATCGTATTCGTGTACTAACTCTAAATCTTCAGGGCGATCGCAAATTACTCGATCTAGATGGGGTTCTATCTGTTGAAAAGAGATTTTATGTGCACCTACTCCTGACTCTGCGAGAAGCCGAATTCCCCTCAGGCGGAAGACTACGGAAACGGGACAGCGAGCTATTTGGGGGATAGCTTCGTAGTGTTGAGCATCGATCAAGTCTTGGATGGAACCCCGCCGCGCGTTGACGTTGCTGTGTTGGAGTAATTCTACTACCTTACTCATCTGGCGACTATCGCCTGTTAAACGGGAAACGGCGGCGATCGCTGCACTAGCTATTGGTGGTTGGTTATCCAAAGAGGTAAATTTCTTAATCCTCTCTAGCGCTGGCTTGTAGTCCAGTTTAGCAAGAACTTGAATAATTACCCGATAGTTTTGCTCTGGTTTTTCTAGTAACTGGGCGATCTCTTCTAGAATTGCTTCATCTTTAGTACCGATTTCGCCAATTGCCCAGACTGCATTTTCAACTGTGTAACAATCTTCATCTGTTAAACAAGACCTAATCGCTGGCAATGCTGCTGATGCGTTCAAACGCCCCAAACTTTCTACTGCTTTGCGACGAGTGATGCGATTGTACATTTGTGGGTCATCGTTTTGCACCGCTTCAATCAAGGCGTTAATAGATCGCTCTGTGGGAAAGTTGACTAAATGAGAAGCAGCAACGTAGCGATCGCTCTCATCTTCTAGCCGATCTAAAGGTGTTTTCAACACAGAGATCGCTTGTTCTTCGGTTAAGTTGAAGATATTGAAAAATCTTTTATCCATTATTCAGTCATCAGTTACTAGCTATAAGTTTATACTTTGACTGTTCGCTACTCTGATTGGTCTATCTATCTTTGCAACAGTTGTTCGATCGTTAGATCGGTTTGTAACTCTCCGGCATAGACCGTGCCTAATTTTCCTTGTTGAAAGCGCTCTGAGGTCAATTTATAGGCTTGTTCGGACAATGGAACGTAACCGACAAAAGAAACCCAGTTCCTCACGTTTTCGAGGTAATCTTGCACAAATGACTTGAGCTGTGACTTATTCTCTAGAGCCTTGGCGTTAACATAAATAAATAGAGGTCGTGTCAGGGGCTGATACTTAGTAGTGGTGACAGCTTGGATTGTTGGTTGGATTGGACCTTGTCCGCTATCGACAGCTAGGGATTTCAATTTTTCCCAGTTGGCTGCATAATAGCCCAGTCCAAAGTAGCCCAAGGCATTGGGTTCTTGGCTAACTTTCTCAACCAACTCGTTATCGTCTTCACTGGCACTATAGTCATTACGGCTATTGCCAGACTCGCCTATGATCGCTTGAGTAAAGTAATCAAATGTTCCCGAATCGCTTCCAGGTCCAAAGAGATTGAGGGGACGCTTGGGCCAAGTGTCGCGAATCTGATTCCAGTGGGTAATTTTTCTCTCGGCGGCTGGTTCCCAAATCTTTTTTAATTCCTCAAGGGTAATCCGATCGACCCAGGTATTGTCCGGATGAACCACAACTGTAAGGGCATCGAAAGCAACGGGAAGTTCTATATACTCCACGCCAGCTGCTTGGCAAGTTTCTATTTCATCAGTAGCGATCGGACGAGAGGCATCATTGATATCAGTTTCACCTGCACAAAACTTCTTAAAACCACCGCCAGTCCCAGAAAAATTGACGGAGATGTCTACCCGCTTAGGATGTTGGCGCTGGTAAAGTTTGGCAGCTTTCTGAGAAATCAGAAAAACAGTACTCGAACCATCAATTGTAATAGACTCAGGAGCGGGCGAAGGTTTTTCTGGTAGAGCCGTACAACTGACTGCTATTATTACCAAGACAAAGAGTACCAGACAGTTCCTAACTGTTGTTTTCATAGTCTTTTTTCTAATTAATGTGACCGACCTTGATCGACTTAACTAAGCTATTGCTTCATCAGTTTCTGAAGAATCTCACTTATTTGACTCAGTAAGTCCTCAATTGCCTTTTTCAGCTCTTCCCAGGCTTCTTCTGCCGCTTCTGAAATGTCCTTAAGCCGGAGTTGAGCAGATTCGAGATACTGCTCCAAGTGCTCAATCTCGTCATGCTGAGCCTGTCGTAAAGCCTGGTTTCGCTCTGCCTTAAGACGATCGAGCACAGCTTGGGCTTGACTAATCTGCTCTTCTAGCTTTTTGATGTATTCCAGTCTCTGATTCATTATCAATTTCTCCTCCTGTTTGTCTAAGAATCCCTCAAACATCGCTTAGTTGAGGATTGTGATCCCCAAACACAGACCAGGAATGACGAAGAATACACCAATGATGTAAACAAATGCCAAATATTTTCGCTCGCTAGCTACCAAAGCTAGTGTTTGAGCTCCGATAATAGGCAATTGCCGCAGGAAAGGAATCCCATAAATGACCAATACACCAATAACGTTATAAAGCAGGTGAATCAGGGCGATCTCTAGAGCTGGTACCGCTGCTGCTCCAGATACTCCTGTTGCCGCTAGTAGAGCGGTAATACAGGTACCAATGTTAGCTCCTAGAGTAAAAGGGTAAATCTGTGCTAAATTAAACACCCCTGAACCAGCTAGTGGCACCATCAGGCTGGTGGTCGTGGAAGAAGACTGAACTAAGATTGTAATTACAGTACCTGCCACAATCCCTGCAATTGGTCCGCGACCAATTGCCATATGTAACAGTTCTTTGGCGCGACCCACCATCAGTACTTTTAATAACTTACCGATCCAAGTCACAGTCAAGAAAATTATGCCTACTCCTATGACAATTAGTGCAATACCGTCAAAGGGGTTAGGAAGAATCTGAGTTGTACTCTTGAATAAAATGACAACTGGACTAGTGGCAACTTTGACAAAGTTAAAATCATTCATACTCATAGAATCGCCACCATAAAAGGTATTGGCTAACAACAGTGCCAACCGTTCTAGAGGATGAAACAGAATTTCCAACGGCAGAAAGATGACGACGCTGAGCAGATTAAAAAAATCATGTATCGTAGCAGCAGCAAAGGCTCGCCTAAATTCACTTTTTTCACCGATGTTGCCTAGACTAACCAGGGTATTGGTGATGCTTGTGCCGACATTGGAACCCATCACCATTGGTACGGCAATAGTAACTGGTAAGCCTCCCGCAACTAATCCGACAATAATTGAGCTTACTGTACTTGAAGACTGAATCAATGCAGTAGTTACCGTTCCTACAATTAATCCTAAAAAGGGGTTGGTAGCAAAGGCAAACAGTTCTTGGGCTCGCTCTCCAGTGGCAGACTTGAAGCCAGAGCCAATCATGCCCACAGCGGCAATGAGGAGATAGACTAGCAGTAAAACACCAATCCATTGCAAAGTGTTATTACTCTTCTTCTTAGCTCGACTGCCTCCTTCAGTTTGTTCGGCAATTTTACTCATCAAGCTTGTTT
>JBFRWL010000307.1:0-12514 GCA_051439565.1 Prochloraceae cyanobacterium | reverse complement strand
TTACCTGCACCAGCCAGCATACAGGAAGTCCCTTGACAGACTCGCATGGCACCGTTGCTATCTTGTAAATCAGCATAATAAGAGATCGCGCCTCGTACTGTAGCTTCTGGGAGTGCCACCTGCTGAGCCAGTTCTGCGATCTCCGACGGCTGAAGAGGACGCTTTTTTAAACGGAGATAGCCATGAATCTGCAATAGGGGCGAGGTTCCCCCATTATGAGTTTCCCAATAGCGTCTTAAAGATTTCATCTTTTTTATTTGCCAATATAAAGTGTCACTAACTATTACCTCTTGCCTATTGACATTTAGGTCTTTTATATTTCCTCGTGAGAATAAATCCTAGTACCAAAAAACCTGCTGCTACGTAAAGCGCCTGGTTGCAACTTCCGGTTTCTTGCTTGATCCAGCTAAAAATAAACGGACCGAGTACACCAGCCGCGCCCCATGCTGTCAGCATAGTTCCATAGATTCTGCCAATATTTTTGGGACCAAAAGCATCTGCAGCAAAGGCAGGCATTGTTGCAAAACCGCCGCCATAACAGGCTAGGAGATAACTAACAAACAACATAAACAAGTAATAGTTGCTTATTTCAGGAATTATCAGATAAAGTACGGCTTGACTCAGAAACATGATCGAGAAAACAGCTTTTCTGCCAATCCCATCAGAAAGCCATGCCCAAAAAAGTCTGCCTAAACCATTAAAAATGGAGGCAACAGCGACAACCAATCCTCCATAAAAATCAACAGCGATCGCCAATTGCTCGGGAGATAGATAGGTTTCACTTAAGGCGGGACAAATATTTGTGGCGAGGGGAGAAAGCTGAGAAATTAAGCCAATTCCTGCTGTCACATTTAAGAACAGCATTGCCCAGAGGATCCACCACTGGGAAGATTTCGTTGCTTCCCCAAAACTACAGGATTCAGCCTCAGAAGTCCTCAATTCGGCTTTGGACGTGAAACCCTCTGGTTGCCATCCCCTTGGTGGATTCTTGAAAAATTGAGCCGAAGTAACTATCAGCAGCAAAAAGATTAAACCCCAGAGATATAGGGTATTAGCAACTCCCCAAGCTGCTATATTAGCTGGAGCAATTAGACCCATAAAAAAAGCACCAGCACCAAATCCCATGACAGCTAAACCTGTCACCAAACCTCTTTTATCGGGAAACCAGCGAATTAGAGTGGCGATCGGAGTTACATAACCCAAACCGTTTCCCAGGCCGCCAAGTAGTCCATAACCCAGATAGAGAATGACAATGTTCTCAAGCTGGATGCCAATTCCTCCAATAATGGTTCCTAAACCGAACAGGATTCCACCTATGGTGGCGACTAACTTGGGTCCTTTTCGATCGACCAGAATGCCGCCAAAGGCTGCTGCTATTCCAATGACCCCGATACAAATCATGAAAGTTGTAGAAGTTGCCACTTCATTCCAACCCTGATTGGCAACTAAGTCATTTTTGAAGACACTCCAGGCATAGACTGTTCCCAAACACAGCTGAATGACGATAGCAGCAAACGCGATTGACCAACGTTTTCTTGCAAAATTTTCCTGCAACTTCTGCTTGGCTGGATTGGCTTTCATGATTATCATTCCTCCTCGCACAAGTTTTGCTATCAAATCTGGTTAATTAGTGATTATTAACCTGAAGGAAGGAGGACGAGAAGGTCAAAGGGCTTGATGCTTTGTTTCCTAACTAAATGATATGCAATTTAGATACAGATCAGCTTAATATGCTTATACCAATTCTCGAAAATAACGAGAGACTTAGGAGAAGTTAGGGGACAGGGAACAGTGAAGACAAGGGTTTGAGCTTTTTTTATCTCTCCAGCTACTTTTGAGAAATGGCATTAATAATATAAAACCGAAATGAGGAGTTAGCTGTTTGTTTTTACCTCTAAATTCTAAATTCTGAATTCTAACCTCTGACCCCTCTCTCAACCATTTTCTAAAATTTGACCTACTGCCGAACGTTTAGGTTATCTGGCAACCGTAAACGAAGGATCTCGAGGCCAGTCTGTTCATGAACCTTTTGTTCGACTAGTTCAAAGCCGTATTTGTGGTAAAAGTTGCGACCGATGTCGTTAGCTGCAAACACTTCCACAATGAGTTCGCCTCTCAGTTCACGTGCCTTGTCCATGAGCTTGTGTCCGATCCCTTGACCATGATAGTTGGGATGAACAAATATAGCACCAACTTCATTTCCAAGGAGTGAAATAAAACCGATCGCTCGATCATCTTGTTCTGCAACCCATGTCTCAGCGTTGGGTAAGTAGACTTTAGGAATGTTATCTCGTTCCGACCTACAAATCTGCTCGCACAGCTTTTGGCTTAGTACCAATAATTGTCCGATGGCGAGGATCGCTAGCTACCGTAGCCTTGTATTCAAAACCTATTTCCTCCATAGCTGCTTCTACATTAAAGGTGTAGTAATCATCGCTCCAAGGTTCCGTACTTTTAAGCAAGACAAACAAAGCCGGCGGTAGGTTTTGAATGACTGGAGAACTAGGATCCATGTCTACTACTGCCAAACACCCACCTGGTCTTAGAATCCGCAATGCTTCTCGGAAAATGTCTTTTGTTGCTTGGCGGGGGAGTTCGTGGAGTAAAAATTGCAGGGTCACTACGTCAAAGGAATTATCTGGGAAGCCTGTATCCTCTCCTGAAACGTGAATCCATTCCGAGATCTCTTGTTCCTTATCTTGAGTCTTCGCCACTGCTAACATATAAGGAGATAAATCTAAACCCACAGTGCGAATTTTGGTGTTTTGCCGCTTACAGTAGTAACGGTGTAGAGCGATGGTTGAGTGTCCGATCGAACAGCCAATATCTAGTACATCTGTGACAACAGTGGGACTGTATTGCCCAAGAACCTGATGAAAACTTCCTCGCAATCGTTCCTGTGCCTTTTCCCAAGTGAGGTTTTCTTGAGGCCAAACTCTTAAAGCCATTGCTAAAGTAGCTGAGGGAGCCTCAAAAGCAGCTTCCCAACAAAGGTTTCCCTGATCGTAGGCGTGGAATGGTACTTGATAGTAATCTGGATAAACTACACTAGGATTAGTAAACTGAGACAACTGTTCTTTTGCTACCGATTTCTCTAGCTGCTGATAGTTTTTCCGCCAAGGAACTCCTTTTTTTTCTGCGGTTTTAATCAGTACCTGCCTCGCTTGGCGTTTCATTACCTTATAGATAGGTTTAGTTTCGATCAAAAGATTAACGAATTGGGAGAGCAGGTTTTCACCCGCCCAGTCTGGTTTTAGCTTATAACTCATTAGTGCCAAAGAATTATTTAGATAATTTCATCACCGAGTCGCCATAATACTAAATTTGCGCTACCAAATTTTAAATTTTCTATTGTTCTTCAAAAAATTACACAAGGAGAGATGTATTTAAACTTAAAGAAAACAGGATGATTGGGATGGGAATTAAAGCAATACTCAACCGCAGATTTAAAAAGGAGCCGATCTCCTCCAACAGCGAAAAGATGACAGAGTCTTTACCTCGCCTACAACTAAGAAACTCGATCGAAAAATTAAGACAGCAGTTTCACCCCTCTAAAGTTGACAAACAGGAGATTGAAGCAGGTATTGAACAGATTAGCCACAAATTAAAGGGAATCGGTCAGGAAAAGATGCAAGCCATTTTTCATCGCTTCGCGCTAGCCGCTAAGCCTGAAACTATTGAAAAATTGGTTCAAAAGCTACCTAAAATGAATCGAGGACCAGTTAAACAAATCTGGGGTCACATTCAAGCATTGTTGCAGATGATCCGAGATCCAGAAATTGCCTGGACATCAAAAGCTTTATCAATTGGAGCCCTGCTGTATCTCATTTCCCCTCTAGACGCTATCCCCGATGTAATTCCGCTGGCGGGGTTGACTGATGACGTGGCCTTAATTATTGCTGTCGTCTCAACCTTAGCTTACCAATTAGGTAACTACGTAGAGAAGTCCGCTAACAAGGGAGTAGAAATTGCCTCAGAAGTCGCTGATATCCAGGTGCGCAAATACAATAAGATTGTCAGAGTTAGCCTTATAGGCAGTATCTTGGCAGCTATTCTCACAATTGTCGTTCAGTTTGTTATCAAACAAATCGGATGAATTTCTACACTATTTACCGCCTTATTCTCTTGCTCATTACTCTTTATGGATTGTTGCAGCTGACGATTAACTTGTTTAAATATAAACCTTATTATGAAAAAATTCCTGTCTGGATGAAAAACTATATTTTTCATCACGGAGGCAAATTTCTCTGGAAAAAGTTAGGGGAGCACCGCCGAGATTTAATTATTAATGGATTGCTTTTAGCTATGCTAGTATTTTTGGATATACTAGCATTTATTTATTAGATACATGGGTAATCCCTACACTCCCCCTCTTCCTCTCTCAACCATTTGATAATTAATTTGACCAACCTACTTAATTTATACCAATTTCCAAAAATATTGCTACACATCAATTTTGGAGAATCTCTTGCCTGTTTCCTGTTCCCTGTTCCCTTTCCTCACCGAAGTGTAGCAATCTTAAACGAAATTGATATTAGATAATTACTGGTTGACCAGATACAGTTTTTAAGCCAATAACATTAGTCCATTTTGTCTCGCTATCCCATTCAATATCTCTTAAATTAGCGTCCCTAAAGTCTGCACCACTGAGATCGGCACCGCTTAAGTCAACATCGCTGAGAATAGCACCAGTGAGATCCGCACCACTGAGATCCGCATCGCTGAGACAGACGTGAACGAGAAGTGCGCCGTGAAGTTTGGCACTTCTGAGATCTGCACTGCTGAGATCTGCACCAGTAAGGTCAGTAGAATTGAGGTTAGCATTTCTGAGAACTGCGTTAGTCAAATCTACTGCTTTGAGGTTGGCACCTTGAAGGTTTGAGCCTCTAAGGTCGGCAATTTTTAGGTTAGTACCTCTGAGGACGGCATCGCTGAGGTCAAAACCTCTGAGATCGGCACCTTGAAAAATTGACTCACTGAGGTTTGCGCCGCGGAGAAATCTTCCTAATCTTTGATTAAAGCCAAAAGCTTCTAGAGATTGACTATAGCTGATGATGCGCAAGAATCGCGTTCTGTCAAAAGATTTAGTGTTTTCTTGACCGCAGAGATAAAAAACAATTTTATCTTGCAAATCTTCTCTAGACTGAGCATAACGGTTTAACTCTAGCAGTAAAATTAAAACATTTAGCCCTGCATAAATATCGACTTCTCGTTGTCCACGTTGAATTTTCTGTTGTTGCAGTTGTCTTGCTTTTTTCTGGGGTAAAGTATCTTCACTTGCTTCTATATACTTTCCTTCACTCCAACGCAAATAAAATTTATCAAGTCTATCAAACAGGACAACTAAATCTACTTGAGTTTTCTCGAGTAAACCCATTAAATATTCCACAATCTCTGGGGTTAAGCTACCGTAACCAAATAGGTCATAAATCTCCCAGTCTAATCTTTTAGTAGAGATAGCGTGGGGTTTCCCTCGCCGTTGTGTTTGCTTCGTCCACTCTTGTAGACTTTCTAGCAAGCGATCGGCACAGAAAAACTCGCCGAAACTTTTGTGACAAAATTCTACTGAGTTCTGAGTACCAGCAATTGAATTAAAGTGAAAAGTGGCTAGGGAGTTTTTCAGGGGTTTTTCTGGAGAATGTTGTTGTACTTTTTCAATTAGTGCTGTGGCTAACTGATGTTCTTTGTCTTGCAGGCGATTTTCGATCGTGGTGATGCTAGCATATTCGCGCCCTGATTGAACTGCACACAGCCCAGCCTCAGCCAGAATAGTACGTAAATCTTCTCTATCTCCAATTTTGAAATCTAGATTACTCTCAAATTCATCTATTTGTTTTTTGAGTAACCAGTCCGTAGCTTGTCGATAGATCGTACTTTTGGCTGTAGCAATACTTATATTCTCAAACGTCTCTAGACTCAAGGGATTAACTCGATGTAGTACTGAGAGCAGATAGAGCAATAGGGGCTGTCCGGCTAAGGTTTTGAGTTGATCGGGACAGTTGGGAGCTTGCAAAAACTCTCGGAAACTGTCGGTTTGATCTGGTCCTGGTTCAGTATTTACTAATGCTTCCCATTTATTGAACCATTGTTTTTGAATTTTTTCATTCATCGGGATAATTTCTACCCGCTCGAAGTTGCTAGGAATGAATCGCTCAATACCATATAGTGTTAAGGGTCTACCTGTAATCAAGACTCGATGACCTAATTTGCTGTTTTGTTGACAGCGCCTTTGGAATAATGCCACCTGGTCTAAAAATACTTGCAGGTCTTGGTTAAATCCCTTGATGAGGGGCAAATCGTCAAAGCCATCTAGCAAAAAGAGAAAGCGAGTATTGCGCTTAGTTAGCCAATTGCGATCGTGTTTGACAAAATTCCAACCCAGTACGGACTCTAATAGACGCTCAAAATTTGAATGCAAAGTTTTGATATCTCGCAGGCGAATCAAAATAGGTGTCCAGACTGGATGCAATTCCCGTCGCACCCGATCGGCAAACATACGACAAAAGACACTCTTGCCCATGCCCGTGTCAGCCTGTATAAATAGAACTTGCCCTTGTTTTTTGCGATCGAGGAGTGTTGCTTGCACCCAACTTTCAATACTCTGGGCATTGGCATGATAATTAACTTGACCGTCTTTCTTGAGTGGTTTTATTTCCAGAGGGAGATAGATATCATTGAAGGTAAAGCGTTCGTCGATCGAGTACTCCCAAGGTTTCTTGGCAATTACCTTTTCTAGATAAGTGTCAATACTTAAATAAGCTTCTAAATCTTGCTGCCACCTGTCTGCATAAAGAGCTGTTAAACGGGGAATACAGTCTTTAACCTCAATGAAGATGCGCTCTAGGTAACGATGAGTACTGCGACAGATGCGCTCTGTAACTATTTTTGCCTCCCCCAACCGCAGTCCTGACTCTTGCAAGCGAGCCAAGAGGACTAGATTAAAAGCTTTAGCTAATTTAGATTGATAGAAGCAAACTAGGGTGTTTTCTGCTTCTTGAAGGTCTAATTCAATCTCTTTGCCGTTTACTTCTAGTTTTTCTCCTAGTTTTTGAATCTGTCGAGCAACTGCTGGTGATGCCGGAGCTGGAATACCAAATTTCTCTTCCATCTCTGGATGTTGCTGGAGAAATTGTCGCAGACTTTCTAAATAAGCTGCCTGAGAGCCTAAAATTACGCATGATTGTAGGCTTGGATCTGCTTTAGTTTTCTGAGTAATTAAATTTAATATCCCCGTAGCTAGAGCAATAAAAGGTACTTTTGTAGTTGGGATCTCAACTAGGGGAAAGTTAAGTACATCTAGTAGAGAGGAAATATTGCCGATGAGAGGGGCTATTTCGAGATCGCTTTTATGCTCGTGTAGTGCCTGTGCCAATTTTACAACTTGTTTACCTGCCTCTTGGCCATCTTTGACCGCCTCATTCCAAGTAATCTGAAGATTAATGTTGGGATCTTTCCAAATATTTTTCCAAAGTTTCATAGTGCTCTCGTAGTGGGCTGCGGTATTGAGATGGCTGTGGCAGGTGCGATCTTATCACCAAAAAGGTTGAACTCAAGCCCTTTCAGCTCAAGGAAATCGGCGATTAGAATGGCAGCGATCGCCAATAGCTACAATATACAAAAATTCTGCTTCTCTCTCCACTAAACATTAATGGCTTATTAACTACTCTCCCAGCCCGAAGCGTTACGGAGAGAGACGGCGACTCGTAAGAATATTCAGCGATCGCCTTATACCAATTCCCCAAAATACTACTACACATCAATTATCTGAATCTGTTGCCTGTTGCCTTTCCTAAACGCAGTGTAGCAATCTTCAATAGAATTTGTATTATAGGATTGATAAATTGCAAAGTTTTTCGGAAAGTGACAGAAGAAGGATAAGGCGGCTTCGCTGACTAAGGGGCTGGCTTTCTTCCCATGCCAAGATCTCAGAAGAAAACGGAGCTTTTTGTTATGCCAGTACCAGCAAAGATTAGGACATTCTTTATCTTGGTCCTTCCCTCTCTCCTTTCTCTCACCTAACCAAGAAGTTGTGAATATGGAATCGGTGTTCTAGGACGATCTATGCGGTATCTTGAAAAATGCACGTACTTTAACAATATTAACTAGAATGGAAAACAAAAAACCAGTATTTTCCATTGAGAATGACTCAGTAATTTCAGTAGTCAGCGAACTGCATTCATACTTCAGAGATTTACAGTCTTATTACAAGATAGCCAAAGGAGAAATTTTGAGCCAGCTAGAATTGACTAGTGATGAAGCTAAAACTGAGGAGTTAAAAAATAAACTCCTTGAAGTCGAGGAAAAAATCGATTACTTCCACGTCCTTAATAATGCAGTTTCTATCGCTGATACAGTAGTACACACTAATACAATGATATCGGAGTTCGGTACAGTTGAGAAAAAAAACTGATAAGTAGCTAATATAGCGATCGAATTTGATTCGTGAACTGACTGGTGAAGAAAGGTCTTATGTGTTAGCTGTTAGGTGTTAGAGAAAAACTTGCTACTCGTTACTTCACCGTTCCTTTCCATTCGCTGCTCACAAATTATTTACGATCGCTATATATAGCAGTTCTCAAATGAATGAGTTACAGAATTTATTGGTTTTAGGGATTTTGAATCGAGAAAGGTAGTTTACCTGAGATATTATAGTAAGTTCAAACAGACAACTAAGACCAAAATCAAAATGATCTCGGTTTCCGATTGCTTTAAATCCTTACGAGAGGCTGGTCAATGTGCCTTGATTCCCTTTATCACTGCTGGGGATCCAGATTTGGCAACTACTGCTAAAGCGCTGCGAGTTCTTGACAAATCTGGTGCCGATTTAATTGAACTAGGCGCTCCCTATTCCGATCCTCTAGCAGATGGTCCGATAATTCATGCAGCTGCTACAAGAGCTTTACAGCGGGGAGTGCATTTAGAGGACGTATTGCAGGTAGTAAAAGATGTATCGGGTGAAATGCGATCGCCCATTATCCTCTTCACTTACTACAATCCGATTTTTTACCGAGGCATTGAATCCTTTCTCAAGCAAATTGCAGAAGCTGGAGTTAAGGGGTTAGTAGTCCCCGATCTCCCCCTAGAAGAAGCTCAAATCCTAATCGAACCAGCCGCAGAGATGGGAATTGAGGTGACCTTATTAGTAGCACCCACCAGTCCGATGGAAAGAATTAAGGCGATCGCTCAACAGTCTCAGGGATTTATTTACCTAGTAAGTGTAACTGGAGTAACGGGGATGCGATCGCAAGTAGCAACTAGAGTTGAAGATTTGCTCTCTAATCTGCGTGCTGTCAGCAATAAACCTATTGGCGTTGGTTTCGGTATTTCCCAACCGGAACACGCCCTACAAGTAAAGCAATGGGGTGCAGATGCAGTAGTTGTCGGTAGTGCTTTTGTCAAGCGTTTGTCACAAGGTACACCAGAACAAGGATTAGAATTGATCGCTGAGTTTTGTGGCAATCTCAAACAGTCGATTAGCGATCGAGAATTTTAGCTTACTGTAATATTTGAGATTTACATTAATTAGATCAAGTTAAAAATGTCCGTAGCTAACTTAATCCTCACAGAAGCATTGTTAGCCTAGAGATAGGAAGATTCAACAAAAGTTACCCACTCTCACTAGCCCGATTTAACTTGGCGAAAGAGCTGTTACTGAGCTAGGTTTAGCAGTAGGAGCAGCAAATCTGACACTCAATTAAGAGGAGGACAGCATGGCTCATAAAAACTCACCAATTAATTGCACTAGTGCGGAGTTCGAGAAAGCTGCGATGTCTCGATTGCGAGCTTTAGCAAGCTACATAATACCTGAAAATTGTCAAGTATTTCGCGAACCTTGGGGTTGTTCCACTGTATTGTGTCTCGATTTTCAAGCTTGTCCTGAACTTCTAGAAACTACTAGAGAAAAATCTCACTTATTAGCTATAGCTGCTCAAAACTTGGGATTGACAAACTCAGTTATTTTTCGGATTGGGAATAAGGTAAAGGGATGGACGAGTATCAATGCATCCTAATTGACATCCTGCCACTACCAGAGGCAGGGGATTCCTAACCTCACGATTAGATTCGCTATAATTTATTTTTTTGTTAGGATCAATCTGTTACCTTTAAGGGTTGCTCTGAGAAAGAATAGCAAATGACCCAAACAAGCCTTATGCATCAAGCAACAACCTTCAAATATTGGGCCAAGGTGGCGATCGCCAAACACTTTGCCAAAATGCTTAAACACGAGGCGGGGGTAATCGAAGACAAAGAGCCAGAAGAATTGCATCAAATGCGCGTTGGTATGCGGCGTTTGCGATCGGCAATGACTGGTTTTGCACCGGCACTGGATTTGCCAAAAGCAGCAAGTGACAGAAATGTAGGGAGAATAGCGCGAATTCTCGGAACGCTAAGAGATATAGATGTTTTACAAGATGCTCTAAAGAATCAATATCAACCTCTATTACCATCATCAGAACAAAAAAGCCTAAATAAAGCTCTAAAAGTACTGCAAAAAGAACGCCAACATGCATTTAAGCAAGTTAAGACTACTCTAAAGCGCGATCGTTATCAGTATCTCAAACGGGATTTGCAACACTGGTTAGAACAACCCCAATATCAACAAATAGGAGAAATATCAATTTACGAGGTTTTGCCCGATTTACTATTACCTCAGATTAGTAAACTGTTACTCCACCCTGGCTGGCTAGTAGGTGTAAACATAAAAGACACAGAAATTGGAATTCACGAGCAACTGAAACCAGAAGAAGTAGAAAAGATTTTAGAGCTTGACGGAGAAAGCATCCATGATTTACGTAAGGAAGCCAAGCGATCGCGTTATAACATGGAGCTATTTATTCAGTTCTATGGCGATAGCTACCATTATTTTGTCAAACAAATCAAAAAAATTCAGGAAGTTTTAGGAGACATACAAGACTGCTTTGTCTTAGCTAGCTTTCTTGCTACAGTATTTGGTTCGGATCTGCCCAACCAAGTGCCCACTTTACTTACTCAACTCAAAACAACTCGCTACCAGAAATGGCAAGAATGGTTAATTTTACAGGAAGAATTTCTCAATCCTCAAAGACGACAAGATTTGCGAACTGATGTCCAGCAACCTAATATGTCTTTGCATCCGAGCGAGATGGTTGTTTAATATTTATTTTGGTTAGTTTAGTATGAAACACAAGCTTTACTATCGTTAAGCTTAATAACCTCTGTATTCTATGCCGATCAACTCGTATCAGTGAATAGGTACAAAACCAGCTTTCTCAATCAGCTTTTGTCCTTCCTGGGTAAGAAGTAATTCAGCATAAGCAACCCCTGCTTGCTCGTCTATCTGATCGTTTTGTTTAACAATTACGTAGAGATTGCGAATTAGAGGGTAACGAGCTTGTTGGAATGCTTGAATATTAAGCTGATTGCGATTAGCTGGACATTGTTCGGGAGGCATTAGAGGCTCTTGGTAAGGTGGAATCAACTCCTGGGAGGTACGACCAAGGGCGAGGGGTTTAACGCTACACTGATGGACAATTTCTGGTGCTGAAGCATAGAAAATTGCACCCTTTTGAGCAGCTACTTGGCGAAGGGTATCGGTGATGTTGGTCACTATTTTAACCCTGGAGGCAAATTCTTCCTTGTTCAAGATATGATCGATAAAAAACTCAGCAGTACCGCTGACTTGAGGGGATTTAGAGTAGGGGATAATTTCTAGGTTAGGACCCCCAACTTGTTGCCAGTTAGTAACCTTACCGGTGTAAATGTCTCTGAGTTGAGCCAGGGTCAAACCAGGAATATTCAAGTTGTGGTTAACGGCAAAGGCTATGCCATCAATAGCTACAGGAATCTGCTTAATTTTAAACTGTTGCTGTTCGGCTTTTTCATACTCTTTCGGTTTTAGGGGACGAGAGGTTTGGGTAATACTTAATTGGTCTTCTAGGATCATTTTTACCCCTGTACCTGAGCTGGGAGCAATAACAGGATCTTCTACATAGAGTAAGTTAAACTTTGGCCAGACATTTTTTATAACTGGATCTACTTGGGATCTAATAGTAGCCCAAGTAGTACTGCCACCATATTTGAATCTACCAGAAGGAATGTTATCAACTTCCTTAAATGTAGAAATTATCTTGTTTGTTGTAGCAGATGCGGGGGAAGGTGTGGGGGAATTTGTGGCGGTTTTTGTTTCTAATCTAATAAATTTTATTAGTAAAAATACAGTAATGGCTGAAGTAATAATTCCCAGGAAAGTAAAGAAAAATAGCCCCAGTTTGTGATTCTTTTTCTTCTTCTGGTTGGTTTCTAGAATACTTCTTGGCGAAAGTCCTTTTTCTTCGGCTAATGGGGATGGGGGAATAGATATAGATTCGATTACTCGTGTCTGTTCTACTTGGTTGTTACTTCCTAGTTTCAGTTCCTGAGTTTCTCTTTGATCTATCTCATTGTCAAGGTTAGGAGAACTGAGGTGGGACAATTTTTTCCCTAATAAATCTGACCAAGTAGGAGGCACAACGGCAGGATTCTGGCAAATCACAGG
>JBFRWL010000306.1:0-13905 GCA_051439565.1 Prochloraceae cyanobacterium | reverse complement strand
CAATTGCTCCTACCAATTGAGCATAATCTAGAGGTTCGGTTAAGAAAACTCGTGGATGTTCCCCTAATAACGCTTTAATCGGTTCTCTAACCGTAGGATTGCGATGCATAGGCAATAAGAGAGCAGTATCGGGAAATTTATCTAAAATCAGGCGAAATCCTCTCAAAATATTTTGTAGTGGTTGTCCCCAGTTTTCCCGCCGATGAACTGTGGCTAAGATTAGGCGATAGGAACTCCAATCTAATCCAGGTACGGTACACTCAGGTTTATCTTCGGCTACAGTTAACAAAGCATCAATTACTGTATTGCCAGTTTGATGAATCTTTCCGGTTACTGCCGATCGCTGTAAATTTTCTACTGCTCGTTTAGTCGGTGCGAAGTTTAGTTGAGCTAGCTGGGAAATTAAACGGCGATTTGCTTCTTCTGGATAGGGATTAAATATATTGTCGGTGCGTAAACCTGCTTCTACATGACCTACAGGAATTTGCTGATAGAATGCTGCTAAAGCTGCTGCAAAGGCGGTAGTAGTATCTCCCTGAACTAATACCAATTGAGGCTTAATTTCTTGGTAGAGCCTCTCTAGTCCCTGCAAACTACGACAGGTGATATCCGTTAGAGTTTGCTTTGGCTGCATAATTTGTAAATCTCGATCGCCACTCAACTCAAATAGTTTCATTACTTGTTCGACCATCTCTCGATGCTGTCCGGTTAAGACTACCTGAGTGTTAAAAGCTGGGGAGCGACGAAACTGCTGAATTACTGGAGCAAGTTTAATTGCTTCAGGACGGGTTCCTAGAGTAATGCAAATCGAAAAGTTTGGTGCTGTCATAGAAGTTTAGCAAATTGTCAACCTTTCCAATAGTAGAGAAATTCTCTTCTCATAGAAAACAAGTCGTAAAATCCTCTCCCAGTCTCTCCGTCTCCCCGTCAGCCTCAACTAACAAATTTGATGTCGATCAGCTTATGCTCTTCTGCCTCGTACCTCCTGCAAAATCCATTTTCTGTTACAATTTGTAACAGAACCGACAATTGCAACCATTTTCTCAGATGAAAACCGCTTTAATCACAGGAGCTTCCTATGGTATCGGAGCAGCTTTTGCTAGAGAACTAGCTGCCCGTAACACCAATTTAGTCTTAGTCGCCCGTTCTGCCGATCGACTGCAACACTTAGCGTCTGAACTACAAGAGCAATGGAAGATCCAAACAGATGTCCTGGTTGAAGATTTAACCGCACCAGGAGCAACAAAATCGGTCTTTGAAGCAGTATCTCAAAAGGAACTGACGATCGACCTATTAATTAACAATGCTGGTTTTGGTGACTATGGTGTTTTTACTCAGAGAAACTTAGGCAAACAGTTGCAGATGATTCAACTCAACATTACCGCATTGGTAGAGTTAACTTATCTATTTTTGCCAGCTATGAAACGGTGTGGTGAAGGAGGAATTATCAACGTGTCTTCTATTGCTGGGTTTCAAGCCTTACCTTATATGTCTGTCTACGCCGCTACTAAAGCCTTTGTTCTGAGCTTTTCAGAAGCACTGTGGGCAGAAAATCAAGGAACTGGCGTAGGGATCTTAGCCCTTTGTCCGGGACCAACAGAGTCTAATTTTCCTAAAGTAGCTGAATTTCCCGAAAGCTCTTTCGGGGCTAACATGAAGCTAACTTCTGCCGAGGATGTAGTGCGAGATGCCCTTTCTGCCTTAGAAAAAAATCAGTCTATCAGTGTTACTGGCGGGTTAGCCAATCAAATCATTGTAAACTTGCCCCGCTTTTTACCGCGAGAACTTCTAGTAAGTACTGTGGAAAAACAATTTAGAATTAACGGGACTTAAACAATATTGAATTATCCTGTTATCCTGACCTAACTTTATGAGTCGGACCACTGTTTAGTCTCAGTAGAGAAAAGGAAAGAGTTTTTTAGTCTTTTGCTGATAAGCTTTATATTCTTCATCAAATTCTTTAACTAGCATTTCTTCTTCAATAGCAATTCTGTTTCCAAACCAGATCGTACAAACCACAGCTAGTAAAGCCAGACTAATAATGCTGTGCAGAAGAGTACAAAAGCCAGTAAAGAGTAAAATATAGCTCAGATAAATTGGGTGTCTAACTTGAGAGTAAATTCCTGTTGTTACTAATTTTTGTTCTGGTTTAATGGTAAGGCGATCAAAAAATTCACCCAAGGTAGTCACAGCGATTTTATTAATAACAATTGAAGATATTATTAAGAAAATAGAGATACTATTTAAGGCAATATTCAGAGCACTATTTAGAGATTGAGACTGAGAAAAATCGTAAATAGCTAACCAATGTACGCTAACTAGACCAATAATTATTACTCCCAATGCTAAGCGACCGGATAGACTTTTAACTTGCTCATCTTCGCTACGCTTAGCAAATGCACCGTATCTAAGAGTGCGCCAAACTGTGGCAAGAAAAAAACCAAAATAACTGAGTCCTAAAAAAGCAATTTGCCACTGCCTTAACACGCCAAATAAAAATGCTGGCAAAATTATCAAAATGGCGATTAAAATCACTAAAGTTAGGCTTAAACCTATTGCTTTAAGAAACCCGCTCATACAATACAAATTCTATTTAAGATTGGGACACTTCGGTTAGGAAAATTGTTAATTGTTAATTGTTGATAGTTGTTTGTTACTCCCCACACTCCCCACACTTCCCATACTCCCAGTCTCCCCTCTCCCTTATCCTTCTCTATTAATAGAGACTGCCATCTTTATGAGTAAAAATCCACCCTTTTACAGTGTGTTTAGCAACTAGATCGGTTTCAGGATAAGTAACTTCATCTTCTGGAGTTCGATCGCCAATTTCTAAATAAATAACTGCTGCATCTGAGCGATTGATCAAATGATGACCGTCAGCTTCTCCTGCAGGAAATCCAGCAGCATCTCCAGGCTTAAGGATTTGTTCGCCTGAATTAGTAACTAAGACAACTTCGCCTTCTAAGATATAAATAAACTCATCTTGTTTAGAGTGCCAATGTCTAATAGAAGACCAACTTCCTGGTTGGAGTTTAACTAAATTTACACCAAAATTATTTAAACCAGCCGCATCTCCTAAACGTTTTTTATATCGTCCGGCTACCAAATGTTTAAAGGCTTCAGGATAATTAGAACCTGTTCTTTCAGGTACTCGATCGGGGTTAATTAACATTAACAAAACACCTAGGAGTGTGGGGAGAGGGGAGAGACCAGGAGGAGAAGGTAAAGAGGGGAGAATAACAAACAGCAATCAACAATCAGCTAATACCTAACCCCTATCTTCACCAACTAGGAAAACTCTCCAGACCTAGAATTATTTACCCATACCCAATTGTTGAGCTTTCTGGTAAACTTTGCCTTCGGTGAGCAATGAAGGAGCAATCACTACTTCAACCTGCTGCATTTCCTTGAGATTTTTAGCTCCTAAAGTTCCCATACTGGTTTTTAGAGCGCCCAATAGATTGTGAGTACCATCATCGTACTTAGCTGGACCAACTAGAATTTCTTCGATCGCCCCGGTTGTGCCCACATTAATGCGAGTACCGCGAGGTAAAACTGGGCTAGGGGTTGCCATACCCCAATGATAATCTCCTCCTGGGGCTTCTTTAGCTCTGGCGATCGGAGAACCAATCATCACCGCATCAGCACCGCAGGCAATACACTTGCAGATATCGCCTCCAGTAACGATCCCGCCATCGGCAATCACAGGTACATACTTACCTGTTTGCGCGTAATAATCTTCTCTGGCAGCAGCACAGTCAGCGATCGCCGTTGGTTGCGGTACGCCAACTCCCAACACCCCGCGAGAAGTACAAGCAGCACCGGGACCAATTCCTACCAATACGCTAGCAGCACCAGCCTTCATCAAATTTAGAGCCACTTCGTAGGTGACGCAATTGCCCAAAACCACTGGCATGGGCATTTCTTGGCAAAATTGAGACAGATCCAGAGGTGTTACCGAGTTTGGAGATAGGTGAGCAGTAGAAACCACTGTTGCTTGGACAAATAATAGATCGGCAGCAGCGGAAGCTACCACTTCCCCATATTTGAGTGCCCCAGCAGGAGTCAAACTTACTGCTGCAATACCAGCTTGTTGCTTAATTTCACCGATCCTCTGTTTAATTAGTTCTGGTTTAATTGGTTCGGAGTATAGTTGCTGCATCAGTCCGACAAACTCAGACTTGCCCACCGAAGCAATTTTATTTAAGATTGGTTCTGAATCAGCATAGCGAGTTTGGATGCCTTCTAAATTCAGGACTCCCATTGCTCCTAGTTCTGAGAGAAGCACTGCCATCCGCACATCAACTACACTATCCATAGCACTGGCGATGATGGGAATTTCTCGCTTAATGCCACCAATTTCCCAAGTAGTATCTGCCAGGGAAGGATCTAGAGTTCGCACTCCTGGTACAAGTGCAATTTCATCAATTCCATAGGCTCGGCGAGCCCTTTTACCACGACCAATTTGAATATCCACGCTGCTTGCTTATATGTTCGTTGCCAAAGCTATGAGGATAGGTTGCCAATACTCCCGCACCTCAAGCTTGCCTTATTAGGTGGGGCTTACAATTGAACCTCTAAAACTATACCCAAGGGATATAGTCGGGGGTTTAAACCTCCGATTAGATTCTCAGTAGGCATTACTGCTACTGCATTCCTTCTGACAGGGTAATACCCCCGATTCGGATTCCCAGGCTGAGCAGTACCTATCTTTACTGACTCATTCCGCCATACTAAGATTTAGTACAGCTAGTTAATTCTAGCTTGAGCGTTGCTTCACGGCTGACTACCGTTAGACCTCTGTTAGTGAGGTATTATAAATTTACCATTTTTGAGTGGGCAGTAAAAATGAAGTTTTAACTTTGGGCGCGGGAAGTCCCCTAGTAAGCAACGCAACTAGGGGATGAGAGCGTCCCCAGGAGCTTCGTCTTCCTTTTCTTCAGGCAAAGGGATAAATCTTCTAGTTAGTTCTCGTATTACATCGCTCATTGTTCTTTCTTGATTATCACAATATTGTTTTAGCTTGTCGTATTCAGCATCGGAAAAATATATATTTACTCGCTTCATGTGTTTATACAGTGCTAATATAGTGTTATAACTAACATAACACGCCGAGTAACATTTCGCTTATATCCGAATAAGACGCAATCTTCAAAGCTGCATTACTTTCGTAAACTGCACAAGTACTTGTACAATGCCTGCGTTTATCATCGCAAAACCCAATATCAAAAATTTGCTCAAAATGTCGATTACTTTGACCAACAAAATGCTTTACCCGCATTTAAACAATGTTGGTATGAGTATAAAGAGTTGGGTTCTCAAGCGTTACAAGCAACGGTCAAACGTGTTGATTTTGCCTTTCAAAGATTTTTTCAAGGCTTAGCTAAATATCCCCAATTCAAATCTTCTAGATATTATCGAGGCTGGACATATCCAGGTAAATCTGGCTGGTCAGCTCATACTAGTGGAGATAACGGCCGACTGCAATTAAAAGGTATTCCAGGACAAATCCAAATGAGGGGAAAAGCTCGAACTTGGGGAACTCCTAATACTTGTACTATTGTTTGGAAAAATAATCAATGGTATGCGAGTATTACAGTTCAGTGTCAGCCTGTACGAGAGACCGGTAAAGAAGCTGTGGGGTTAGACTTTGGTTGTTTGAGTGCTATTGCTATGAGTGATGGCACTCAAACAACCAAAGTTTTTAGCTAATGGTCAGGAAAATATTAAACAAGCTGAGAAACAAAAAAGGAGAAAGCGTCAACCAGAAAAGAAAAAAACTAAAGCATCTAGACGTTGGAAGAAAGCCGCGAAAAAAGTCAAAAAACTTAAACACAAAGTAGCTAACCAACGTCAAAATTGGGTTCACCAAGTAGCAGCACAAATAACTAGCGATAATAGCTTGGTTGCTACGGAGAAACTAAATGTCAAATCAATGATCCGTAAAGCTAAGAAAGGTAGTCAAAGAAAACGACAAAAAACTCGATTGAATCGCTCTATTTTAGATGTTGGTTTCGGTATGCTGCGAGAAGCTATCAAGTATAAGGTCATTGAAGCTGGAGGCGTATTTGTAGAAGTCCCGACCAAAAAAGTCAAGCCTTCTCAAACCTGTCCTAGCTGTGGACATCAAAAAAAGAAAGAATTATCTGAGCGAGTACATAAGTGTGAGAAATGCAATTATCAACAAGATAGAGATGTAGCAGCAGCTCAGGTAATGTTGAATTATGCACGGGGGTTAGGAACTAGCCTCCTAGACGCAGAGCAGCCCCGCTCTACTTACTGCGGCAGCATGAAGCAACTGGGTGCGTTGAAGCGTCAGAAACCCCGAGTTCAGCGAAGCAACTCGCGGTAGTTCATTGATGAAAGTCCTAGCGAGTTTGCCAACAAATTAAGCAGGATAAATACGCAGTCTGCGGTTGGGTTCTTCGCCAAAGCTATCGGAATGGAGGCGATAGTGTTCTACTAGCTCGTGCTGCATTTTGCGTACTTTTGCCGATCGAGGTAGTAACTCTACTGGCTGTCCCTTGGGAATAACTATCTGTTCTACAGCCAATCTTGCTTCTTCTAGCGCCTCGATTTCGTCATCGGTACTATCCTGTACAAACAGACGCATATCGGTTGCTTCCGGTACTTTTGGCTCGTCCATATTTAACATTCGCCGCAAACCACGGGTGATTTGAGGAATGGAACTAGACTTGATTGCCTGAATCGGAATTTGACGAGCTTTAGCAATGTGTCGCAGTTTGCTATGGGTTTTCACGTGCGATCGCAGTGCTAAAACAGCATCAGCATTACTCATGTCCTTGGTTAAGACTACAGGCAGATTGAGAATATTGATTACTTGCTCTATCTGAGCCCGACCAATACCATAGGGATAGACATATACGGGCAAATCTTCCCCATTTGGCCCTGGCATACGCAGTTTTTCGGTAAATTCTTCTTGCTGATGCCAAGATTGAGCGAGCATCTCCTCAAAATCCGTACCTATCTCCTTTTGTTCCTGTGTGCTGATTGGTGCTAAGGGACTCATTCGTCCAGAAGCCCGCCAACCGCCAGGTTTGACAGGGGTTTCAGATAAGCTTCTTCCCGAGACTAAAGAAGTTACTGTTTGACGAGGAGTTTCGTGAGTAATCTGAACTTCCCCTGTTTCGTTGACTGTCCTAATTTGCAGCACGGGTTCCCTTCCCCGCAGCAATTGATCTACAGTCTGGGCAACATCTTCGTGAACGACCCAGCGTTGCCGATCTTGCATTTCTATAGCCATTTCAAAGGTTGGGGGGGCTTTGCGCTCTAAAACCGTCTTCTGAGAGCCTCTTCGTCTAGCTTCTTCATCTCCTAAAGTTACCGCCTGAATGCCGCCGATCAAGTCAGAAAGTGTGGGATTTTTAATCAAGTTTTCTAGGCGATTGCCGTGAGCTGTACCTACTAGTTGTACTCCTCGTTCGGCAATTGTACGAGCCGCTAAAGCTTCTAGTTCTGTACCAATCTCGTCGATGACGATTACTTCTGGCATGTGGTTTTCCACTGCCTCAATCATCACCTTATGCTGTAATTCTGGACGAGCAACTTGCATCCTTCTCGCACGACCGATCGCCGGGTGGGGAATGTCGCCATCCCCAGCAATTTCATTGGAAGTATCGATAATTACTACTCGTTTGTTGAAATCATCTGCTAATACTCTGGCAATTTCTCGCAGTGCTGTAGTCTTACCTACTCCAGGACGACCTAATAGCAGCAAAGACTGCCCTGTTTCTATTAGGTCGTGAATCATGACAATGGTGCCAAAAACTGCTCGACCGACGCGAAAAGTTAAGCCAATAATTTCGCCTGTACGGTTACGAATAGCACTAATTCGGTGTAGAGTACGTTCAATACCTGCTCGGTTATCCTCACTAAAGCTACTAACTCGCTCGATACAGTATTGTAATTCTGCTTGAGATACTGTTGTTTCGCCTAAGTAAGTTACTTCATCTGGGAAGCGAGCCTCTGGAATTCGTCCCAAATCCATAACCACTTCTACTAAGCGATCGCGTTGGGAATGCGCTTCTATTTTTGCGCGAATTTGGCTGGGTAAAATCTCTAGTAATTTATTTTGATCTTCTTTAATTTGCATCCTCTGGGCTAGGCTTTTCTGCTGCATTGATTGTGATGTTTGGTGGGGGTAGAACCTGTTGTGCTTAAGAATTGATTGCTGGGGGTTGTTCTATATACAGGTTATTTAGTCAAATCTTAGTTTTTATTGACTTAATTGTGTTTTAACTAACTACTGGTGCAAAAAGCAAATGTTGCTGCTTTCTTTGAGCTGAGAAACTAGAGAATTAGCTAACTCAGTAGCCTCCCAGAGCCAATCGGGGTGATTTTCTAGCCCAATACTACCTTGAGGCATAGAGCTAGAATAGGTTAGATTAGCCTCCAGGTTTTGTTGGTTTGCTGTTTCTAATTGTTCCAGAATTGGGGATAGAAGAGAACGAGCATAGCTACCGTAAGCAATTCCAGCTACTTTCAATTTTAGATGGGAGTAGTCATAATTTTCTCCTTCTCCCTGTCTCTCTCTAAGCAGTCCAGACGCTTGGAGCTTAGTTACAGTGTGATGGTTAGTGCCGCCTGCAAGCTGAATGTATCCAGGTAAGTCAGCAGCCAGTACTTTTTGCGCTAATTTAATGGTCGATCGCGTCGTTCCGATACCTAGATCGCCACTCATGGGACGACCGTCAGTTTGCCAAATCAGAGGACAGGGTAAGGGAGTAATAATTTCATAGAGTCCTCTGAGGTAGTCAATTAAATCGGGGTCGTTTCCACAGCTAATCGATAGCAGTTTGAGTCGATCGAGGCTAGGTGCGATCTCGTGCCAAAGTTGTTGAAAAGCTTCTGTGTTTCCTACTTTGGTATGGATTTCAATCGCATCAATTCCCATTTCTTCTAGCAAAGGTGCGATCGCTTCTTTTTTGGTTACATGAGAGCGAGTATTAATTATTTGCACCGGACAAACTGGCAAACATCTACCGCATCCGTAACACCGATCTGCAATTATTCCCGAGAAGCTTGAATGAGAAGTCGGGAAAGCAATTGCTCCTGCTGGACAAATTTTTTCGCAGGGACGAGAACAATTAGAGACACACTCTTGCCAGTCAAATTCTGCTTTGCGAAAATGAGGATCTTCCCCATCGTTCAAACTGACCATTAACCAGGGCAGACCTCGCCACTGAAATCCTTTTGCTTCAGCCGCATCTGCCAAACTACTAGCAACTTTTAAGGCATCTTTTGCTGCCCTAATTACCGCTCGATCGGCTGCTACATCTATACAGTCAGCACCAGCTAAGCTATACGCTATAATCAGACTGCGAATAGCAGGGAGGTGTTGAAAGCTGGCTCCGCAGATTAGCTTGAACCAGTTACCTTCCCTTAACGAATCTAAAGGACAGTAAGGCTTTCTCACTCTTAAATGGTAATATCTTCTCGCAAAACTTGAAAACTAAATTTTTAATAGCTCGATCCTTACATTAACGTTCATATTACTACTATCTGAAATAATATTGCTATTTTATTGTAGCATAAGTATTATTGTAATACACTAAACAGCGAGAAAGCCGACTCATCGTGCCCCTGCGAGAAGACAAACCTTCTGCTCATCACGCCTTCTTCCTCCTGCCTTCTTCAGTAGTCATTTTCATCCCACGTAAGGCAGCACGTGGGATGAGCTTAACCCAAAGTGCGCTTAATCAGTAATTGCGTTGAGTAGTACTTCAGCTAGGGTCATGTCCTCCATATCTTCGATAGTAACCGTATCGACGATATCAAACTTAGCTCCAGCACTTTCGAGTTGATCGTCTAGCACCTTAAGGAACTGAGTGGCCATTTTATCTTTGCCGACTTGTATCAGTGAAATTGCCAGTTCTTCATCTCGGTCAATTTTATTAGCTGTTTCGATAATTACTCGCATCACAGCTTTGCGATCGTCTGGTTCACCGTCAGTGATCACCAAAATTGTTTCTCCATTAGGTTGTGCCTCACCTGCAGCCTTGCGCTGAAGATAGTTCTCAAGAGCATCCTGGAGTACGCTAGCTAGGTCAGTACGACCCATTGGCTCGTTTTCCTGATAAATTTGGGTTACTTTGTCTGAGGTAACATTGTCGTATCTTCTAAACCGCCCGGAAAATAGATAGACTGTAATACCATCAGGGTCGATTTGTTCGCATTTTCTCGCTAGTGCCAAAGTGGACTCCTGAGCAGTATCCCAACGGGTTTTACCCCCAGGTTGATCGGCAGTAGACATGCTGCCACTTTTGTCGATAATCAGAGTGTAATCCCGGTTTTCAACTATAGAACTTTCTTCCACCATAAAACAACCTCCTCAATTTATCGTTGCCTTTTCCATCTAGGCTATACAAAGTTGGAGAAAATTCAGAAAAATCAACAATTTCCAAAGGATTAACTGTTGCTATCAAGTAAGGATTGTAAATTTATGTTGCACTTTCTTTAAAAAAAAGCATTTAGATATCGTCAACAATCGATCGATCGGCTTAATCTAAAAAGACACTACAAGATTAATCAGGTCAAGTAATGGATAAAGAAATTCAGAAATATCGCATGGTCTGCACCCTGACATTTGGCGATATCTACGGTCAAATAATTGTTTGGTTAATCGTCATCTTCATCAGCCTTGCTACTACTTTGGCTTTGTGGAGTAGCACCCGCCAAATTTACGCTCTAGCCACCGTAGGGATTATTTTGGTGTTGTCCTTGCCTTTCTTACTCTTTGCCTTCGTAACTACCTTATTTAACCACATTGAGTTTACTCCTATAGAAGAAGAAGAGAAAAGCGTTCGTAGAGCTTCCCGTCGTAGACCTGGGAATAGTGGCCAAACAACCGCTGAAGCTGCAGGTTAAGACGAGACAAGGAGACGAGGGGACGGGGAGACAAGGGGACGGGGAGACGGGGAGACAAGGGGGACAAAATTACTTCCTACACTCCCCACACTCCCCCTGCTTCTGAACCCACTCAGGACACTCAAGCGCCCATTCCCGAATACTGCTTGAGTCCTCGTTTCCACAACCAACGATTGACAAGGAAAAACATTAATCCCCAGGCGAACATAGTTAACGCCCCGCGTGCAATATTAACAGGTAAACCAACTAGCAGTGTAGCGGGGAAGTTTACTAAATAGGGAAATGGTGTCCACAGGACAATCTCCTGGATGAAGGGTGGAAAGACTTCTAGAGGAGCAATTAGCCCTGAAAGAAAGATATAGAATAAAAACCAAAATTGTTGGATAGCGCTAGCACGTTCCGTCCAAAAGGCAAACATGGCAAAGGTGTATTGGATGAGAAAGCTAAGGCTAAAGGCGATCGCCACTGTTAAAACAAAGAGCAACAGCCTAACTAAACTTGGCAGCCAGAATGCTTGAGGATAGAGCCAGAAAAATAGACCTGTCAGCACTAAAACTAAAGGCACGCGGGTCATTTTTTCTGATACGTGCCTAGCTACATGACGCCATACAGGGTCAATAGGTTGAAGTAGTCTAAAAGAGAGACGACCTTGTAAGACCTCTCTTTCAAACTCCCAGATCACCCAGACATTGGTAAATTGCCGGACGAGGAAAACGCTGAAAAAATAACGGGCAAAATCTGTTGATTCTAGCCCGAAATCGCCTTTTTGCGATGCCTGGATCCAGACACCCATGAGGATAATTGGTAAAGAAGCAGATAGCGCCCATAAAAATATCTCAGCTCGATATTCGAGCATGTGAGCGTAGTAAGCTCCAAGTAAGGTTGTTGCTTTTTTCCATACCCAGTGCATTAAACTACCCCCGTACTAAAAAGGCGACCAATTATATCTTCGATCGGCGGGTCAGTGACGCTTAAATCTAATACTTCCAACTCTGCTAGAATGCGACCAATAGTATTGGTGAGTTGTTCTCGTTGCACTAAAAAACGCACTTCCTGACCTTTGACTGTTTCAATTTCCCCGTATTGGGCTAATTTAGATTTTGGCAAAACTTGGGCTAATTCTACTTTTACTTGCCGATAAGGAGCAAAGCGTTCCAATAATTGTTCTAAAGAACCATCGTAGATTAATTGACCTTGATAAATTAACATCACTCGCTGGCATAAAGCGGTGATATCTGCCATATAGTGACTGGTAAGAAGAATAGTGGCTTGATAGCGTTGATTGTATTCCCTTAAAAATTCTCTAACTGCGGCTTGAGCGTTGACATCTAATCCTAAAGTTGGTTCGTCGAGAAAAAGTACTTGGGGTTGATGAATAAGAGCTGCTAGCAGTTCTGCTTTCATCCGTTCGCCAAGGGAAAGTTTGCGAACTGGCTGATTGAGTTTTTCTTCTAGGTAAAGCATCTCAGCAAGTTCCCCCAGTCGCCTTTGAAATTCTTTTTCTGAGATTTTATAAACGGCGGCATTGATTTTAAGCGAGTCAAGGGCTGGCAAGTCCCAAAGTAGTTGTTGTTTTTGCCCCATTACTAAGCTCATTTTTTCCAAAAACTTGGCTTGGCGGCGGTAGGGAATATAGCCTGCAACTTTGACTCTGCCACTAGAAGGGTAAATTAGTCCTGAGAGCATTTTAAGGGTGGTGGTTTTACCAGCACCATTAGGACCGAGAAAACCAACTATTTCACCTGCTTCAATTTGAAAGGAAATATTTTGTACTGCTTTTACTTCTCGGTAGGCACGACGAAAAAAATGGACTAAAGTACCTTTTAGTCCGGGTTCTTTGACGGCAACTGGGTAGATTTTACTGAGATTCTCGACGACAATAATCGACATAATGGGATTTTCTGTGAGGGCACTTAGAGAGGGCAGCGAAGAGGCAGAGGAGGAAGGAATAGAGAGATAAGGCAGACAAGGTAGACAACAGGGGCAAGGAGAACAAAATTACTTCTCTATTCTCTCCACACTTCCCACACTTCCCCTGCTCTAATAAGTTTGCGATCTACTGAATTTAGGTGCGTGCAACAGCCTAACAATTGCACCGCCAGTGTGAATTTTTATAACATCTTTCAAGATTTGTGGCAGTTGCGCTTGCTGTAAATAGTATAGATTCACTGTACTTGCCAGTGCGATCAAGTAAATTACTTTTTTAAGTTGAGGTAGATGAAACTAGATTTAACAAGATTCTTCAAAGCATCCAATCCTACGAGAACTCTCGATCTGAGCAAAGCAGAAGATCGGCAGTATTATATTGATTTTTCCTCTGTACGAGGTACCAATATTATTAATGAACTGAGACGTACAATTATGTTCTCAGGGGACGAGCCAACTTGTCAGTTGTTTACGGGACATATTGGTTGTGGCAAGTCTACAGAGTTATCGCTACTGAAAAGAGAGTTAGACGAGAAAGACTTTCATAGGGAACATCTCTTAATAAAGATATTGTTAAGCAATCCCTAGCTTGACTTAATCTGCTGAAAAACTAAGACTAGAAAGTCTACCCCATTCTTCAATGACTATGCGCTCAAGGGCAGCAATTCAGTACAGTAATTGCCACTATGGATACAGGTCAGGGAAAAACAAATGAAGCTTATTTTCGCTGGGTTTATAGCTTATTTGGGGTAGTTCGGGAGCGGCTGATTCTCTCGAAGATTCCCTCAATTACACTTTTTTACAAAACAATTTGGGACGATAGCAAAGGTAGACTCGATTCTATTCGTCCTGGCAATCTTATTGCTTTCGATCGCGATGCTGAAGCAGGTATAACAGATATTCCAGACTTTTCCATACCAGAGAAAGCCTTGAGAAACCTTTATTTGCATATCCTAGATAACCTTGTAAAGAAAATAGTTGATGAGTCTAACCAATCTCAAACCACTTAAATCTCGTACTCGGCGATCCGGTTACAGCGATCGTTGATGAGAGTGGCGATCGCCAAACAGTTGTTATGGTTGAGAAACGTAA
>JBFRWL010000305.1:0-2796 GCA_051439565.1 Prochloraceae cyanobacterium | reverse complement strand
GATCGCCTGGCAGTAGCTTTTGGGATTAAAATTTTAGCGATTGTCCCAGGAAGAGTTTCCACTGAGGTCGATGCGAGATTATCCTACGATACAGAAGCTACTCTGAGAAAAGCTCGTGATCTAATTTCACAGTATGAAGCGGCGGGGATTTCACGCGATCGCGTTTTAATTAAAATTGCTTCTACTTGGGAAGGAATTAAAGCTGCTGAAATCTTGGAACAAGAAGGCATTCACTGCAATTTGACTCTACTGTTTGGTCTTCATCAAGCGATCGCCTGTGCGGAAGCGAAAGTAACTCTAATTTCTCCTTTTGTAGGTCGGATTTTGGATTGGTACAAGAAAGACACGGGAAGAGATAGCTATCCTCCTGCTGAAGATCCAGGCGTGCTTTCGGTAACGAAGATCTATAACTATTACAAAAAATTTGGTTATCAAACCGAAGTAATGGGGGCAAGTTTTCGGAATATTGGCGAAATTACCGAGTTAGCTGGATGTGATTTGTTAACAATTTCTCCTAAACTTCTAGAGCAATTGCAATCTACCGAGGGAGAATTACCCCGCAAGCTCTGTCCCGATATCGCAGCCCAAGCTGAGCTGGAAAAGATCACAATCGATCGCGAGACTTTCGATCAGATGCATGTAGCTGATCGCATGGCATCGGAAAAATTAGCTGAAGGTATTCAGGGTTTTACTAAAGCTTTAATTGCTCTGGAAAAACTTTTAGCAGAGCGTTTAGCTCATCTAGAAGAAGAGGAAGCTGTCAATCGTGCTGCTGACCAAATATTCCGAGTTTATGACCTTGATGGAGATGGTTTTATTACTCGTGAGGAATGGGCTGGTACTGATGCCGTATTTGACGCTCTTGATGTGAATGGTGACGGTAAAATTTCCCCTGATGAGATTGCTGCTGGGCTGGGAGCAGCTTACCATTTGGCGGAGGCTAGTTAAGTAGAGGTGGGAAGAGAAAGTTATAAGTAAGTAGAGTATGGCACTGCAATTAATCGATATTGTCAAAAACAACCCACATCTTTTAGCTTTTATCTTAATTGCTCTCGGTTTTTGGGTAGGTAATATTAAGCTAGGTTCGGTTGTCCCAGGACCTCAAGCAGGAATATTGGTGATGGGAACAGTCCTGGGTTACTTTGGTTTCAAATTACCTCCCTTGCTAGGTTCTTTTGGCTTCTTGCTATTTCTCTTTGCTGTAGCCTATGAAGCGGGACCAGGATTTTTTGCAGTGGCATTACCTCAATTAGGTAAGTTTATTACTTTGACTGTGGTAATTGTCGTGGCTGGACTGCTTCTCACTGTAGGTTTCAGCACGATTTTTGGTTTTAACCTAGGAGTTGGTGCTGGCTTATTTACAGGAGCGGGAGTTAACCCTCCAGGAATCGGTGCAGCTATAGATCTAGTTGAGACTGGAAAAATCCCGATCGCTGATGGTCTATCGATAAAGCAGATAGTTCAGTTCATTAACGTTACCTATGCCATAACCTATTTGGTAAGTTATCTTATTGCCATGCAGCTACTAAGGCAGGCACCACGACTCTTCAAGTTCCAGCTTGCCGCTAGTGCTCAAAAAGCGGAATCTGCTATGAATATATCCGATGAGAGCAGTGAAGAAGGTCTTTGGGCACAAACCCTTCGCGCCTACCGTGTAGTTAGCGATGATACCCTAGGCAAATCGGTGGAAGAGTTTCAGAACGTTACTAATTGTCAAATTGACAAAATTAAACGTGCTGGGATGCTGCTAGATTTCCAGCCAGAAACCATTTTAGATAAAGATGATCTAATATCAGTGGGCGGTTACATAATTGCTCAGACCTCTTTAAACGAGATGATTGGACCAGAAGTGGTCGATCGCGATTTGTTAGGGGAGGAAGTGTTGACTCGCGATGTAATTGTGACTAACCCAGAAATCTTTGGTAAATCTCTAAGGGAACTAGGGCGTTATGCCTACGGTTGTCAACTTGGGCAATACAGTCGCTCTGGTGTGAAGTTAAAGATAGACCCTGAACTAAGACTGATGCAGGGCGACCTATTGAAAATAACTGGAACTAAGACACATCTAAACCAGATTATTGAGAGGATCGGTTACGCAGAGCGGGACATTAATGCTACCGATTTATTGACCTTTGCCCTGGGGGTTTCAGGAGGCTTTATTCTCGGTTTGATCCAGATTCAAATTGGTGATATCAGTATTGGTCTGGGAACTGCTAGTGGTGTGCTGCTAGTAGGTCTGGCCATAGGCTATGTCCGTTCTCTCAAGCATAGCTTCGGGCAAGTTCCCCCGGCGGCAATCTGGGTTTTCAAGCAGTTAGGCATATTACTTTTCTTGGCAGATGTAGGAATCAAGGGTGGACCGAGTGTTGTAGAAGCACTAACCAGTTTCGGACCACTGCTGATTCTTTCTGCGATCGCAATTGGAACTTTGCCTCTAGCGATCGGTTTTTTGGTGGGAAATCACTTTTTGAAAATGAATAAAGCATTGTTACTAGGTGCGGTTGCGGGATGTGGCAGCAATACTCCTGCCATGTTGATGTTAGTAGAGGATGCTCAAAGCTCTATTCCAGCAGTCGGTTATGCCGGGACCTATGCTATTACATATATTGTTAAAGTGATTGCGGCAACTTTAATCGTCTATATTTTATAAAATGCGATCTCATAAGCTCGATTGACTCATTTTATAAGATATCCTTAGTTGTTAAAATCAAATAAAATCTTGCTAATAAATAGCTGATAACGGAGGAAAATTAAACAATTGTCAAAAAAATTAATCTTGATAATTAGTGTAATTTG
>JBFRWL010000304.1:0-2798 GCA_051439565.1 Prochloraceae cyanobacterium | reverse complement strand
CAGCAATTAAATCAAAAGTACCATCACCATTCTCAGACCAACCAAGATCGTATTCACCTTCAAGAACAGCTACAATATCAGCACGAACTTGCTGACCATTGTAGCCACGAACCTCAGCATTGGTTTTTACGTTAATACCAAGATCGCGAAGAGAATTAGTTAAGATTACAGCATCAGTAATTTTGGTGCGTAGAGTACTAAAGTGAGACATAAGATTTCCTCCAGTGGAAAATAAGTAAACAACAACTTTATTTAATTTTGAACCTTAAATCTGTCTTATTGGGATTTAGGACAGATTATTTTAAGGAATCACTAGCTGAAGCTAGTCTTTGCTCCCGTATAAATTACGGAAGAAAGTCTGTTAAAACTCCAATCGCTGATATTCAGCAACTGAAGCTGATGCAGTACGTGCTCTCTGTCTTGCCCAGTCTCTCAGAGCGGTGACTTGTTCGAGCATCGTCCGAGACAGCGGTAGGGTAGCTTTAATCGCAGCTATAATATCTAGCTGGGTAAACTCCCTATCCTGGGCAAACGCATCGTACATGGCGGCAATAATCGCCTGTTCGATCTCTGCACCGGAAAACCCTTCGGATATCTTGGCTAATTGTTCCAAATCGAAGCGAGTAATATCGGAACGCCGTTTTCCAAGATGAATCCGAAAAATATCTTGTTTCTCTTCGGGGGTGGGTAAATCCACGAAGAAAATTTCGTCAAATCTTCCTTTCCGCAAAAATTCTCCTGGTAGTCTTTCAACCCGATTGGCTGTTGCCATCACGAAGACAGGAGAGGTTTTTTCTTGCATCCAAGTTAAAAAAGAACCAAAGATGCGACTCGAAGTCCCCCCATCGGAATCCCCTGAACCAGCACCGCCAGCAAAGGATTTGTCTAGCTCGTCAATGAAGAGAATAGCTGGAGAAATTGATTCTGCTGTTTTTAATGCGCTGCGAAGATTGGCTTCGGAACGACCCACCATTGAGCCATCATAAACTCGTCCCATATCTAATCTCAAGAGGGGTAAACCCCAAAGACGGGAAGTAGTTTTGGCAATGAGAGACTTTCCGCAACCAGGAACTCCTAAAATTAACATGCCTTTCGGTTGAGGCAGCCCATATTCTCTAGCTCTTTCGGTGAAGGCATTGGAGCGCTGTCTGAGCCAAATTTTTAGTTCTTCTAAACCCCCGACCGATTCTATAGTCTCGTCTTCTTCGATATATTCTAAAATTCCGTTGCGACGAATTAGTTGCTTTTTCTCCGAAAGTACAATCTCGACTTCTTCTTCTGTTAGGCGACCAGATTTAACTCTCGCTTTGCGATATACTTTTTCGGCTTCGTCTTTGGTTAAACCTAAGGCTGCTTTGAGCAATTTTTCCCGAGCTTCGGTGCTGAGGCAGGAATTCCTGGTATTTTTTAGTTGGGCAGACAAGACTTGATTGAGTTCTGCTAGGTTAGGTAAAGGATAGTCGAGAACTACTACCTCTTTTTCTAGTTCAATTGGAACCTGCTGGATCGGCGACATGAGGACGATTGCTTTCTGACTATTCTTGAAACTTGCGATCGCATCCCGCAGCCATCGCGTAACTACCGCCCCATCAATAAAAGGGTGTAAATCTTTAAATATATAGATACCTGGTTCTGTTTGACGGATTACCCATTCTAAGGCTGCTTCTGGAGATACAGTATTATGTAGGTTCATTTGGCGAGGCTGACCATATTCCACAATACCGTGGGTTACTGTCCAGACAAAGACGCGCCGATATTCAGTAAATTCTTGAGATATCTGAGATATCGCTTGCTCTGCTCTCTCTTCTTCTGGAGTAACCAAATATATCAGAGGGTATTGAGCCTGTATTAAGATATTGAGCTCTTCTTGCATAATATATCGACCTTAGGATCAGGGTGTACAGTAACTGACATCACATAACTGAGGTTAACAAGTGACTAGTTTTTCTTTGTCTTGAGATTTACCAGCATTTTGGATAGCTTTCTCTAGGGGTAAGTCCTCAGATATAGCGACCGGTTGATTTTTCAGCGAAACCAGCTCTCCTTCTCTCATGATCATTGCCGCATCGCATTCTGGACAAACATGAACTCGATGTCTTTTACCTTGGAGTTGGGCTTCTAGCTGCTCAACGGTTTCTGGATGATGTAAGTAAAAGGTTACTGCTTTTGCTACCAAAGCTGACATAGATTCAGTATCAATGGCTGCTCTAATTTTGAGTTTTCGATGTAGTTCTGGAGGTATGTATAAGGTTACTTTTTGCTTGTCTTGCATGTCACTATCTTTAATAATTACCCGGGTATGAAAATTAATTTACCCGCTCTGTTATAAGATGTCAAGATGGTAAACCATTTTGCCGTCATTTTTTTTACAAAACTTAACATAAAGTTTAAAGACTAATACCTTGTCACGGCTGATTTTGATGGGTTAGGCTTAACGAGGAAAATCCATTATTAATTTCTGGGCTAATACAAATTATTATTTAGAACATTTGATCTATGATTTTGCTATGTAGCATAATTCTGGCGATTTTTACTTTGATGATTGCTATTCCGATCATCGTATTTGCAGTAGAATGCGCAGCAGCAATTGTAGAGCATAATAATTCGTTATTAGAATTGGGCGACCAAGATCGACCCAGAATAGCTGTCTTAATTCCCGCACATAATGAGGCTGTAGAAATTGAGGCCACACTCAATGGGGTATTACCACAGATCAAACCAGGAGATTCGGTGGTAGTTATTGCCGACAATTGTCAAGATAGAACAGCAGAAATCGCAGCGCAAACTGGTGCAACAGT
>JBFRWL010000303.1:0-2737 GCA_051439565.1 Prochloraceae cyanobacterium | reverse complement strand
GGAATCTTTAGGTAAATGCTGATCCCAACTAAGCTGATAAATACCTTCTGAGGTTGCCAAATGTTCTACTTGGTAACCATAAATTCCTGCCATGCCACAGCAACCAGTCTCAATTATATTTAGCTGCAAACCTGCTGCTTGAAATACCTGTTGCCATTGACGTTGCGAGGCTAACGCTAGAGTCTTTTCACTACAATGCCCTAAGAGATTATAAGATTTAGAAACTTTGGATTGGAGCGAGGAGTCTGCTAAAGCAGATACTACGAGATCGTATTTTTCTAAGAGAAATTCTTGGGGTAGTTGAATATTAAGACTGTTGGCGTGAGCAAAACTAGCATATTCATCACGATAAGTCAGTACTATACTTGGTTCAATCCCTACTATCGGAATACCAAAATCTTGAACTTTTTGGAGATAACTAATATTACGTTCGGCTATCATGGCAAATTCTTTGAGAAAGCCCAGGACATGGAATGGTTTGCCACTAATCAGAGGAGGTAAGAGATAAACTTGTAATCCTAATTTGGTAAATAAATCATAGGTAGCTAAGACTAATTCTGCTTCGTAGTAATTAGTAAATAAATCTGGTAGTAAAATTACACTATTACTAGGATCTACTTGAGCTAATTCTTGCAGATTAAGCAGAGTTCGCTGTTTGAGAGTTGCTGCCAAAGCAAAAGAACTCATTCTGGGAGGATTAACTACTCCTAAACTATAGCGCAATAGTTTTAAAGTAATAGGATGTTGCATCATCAAATTAGTTAGCTGAGGCAACTTACCTTGCCATTGAGTTAAAAGTTCGATGTGACCGATTATCAGATCGCGAGGCGATCGCAAATAGCGAGTATAATAACGCTGCAAAAATTTCGCTTTGAGGCTGGGAATATCAACATGAATTGGACATTGGACAGTGCAAGCTTTACAGGAAAGACAGCCATGCAAACCCTCATAAACTTCGTGGGAATAATCGTATTGACCAGTTGCTTTCGCTAAACTATTCCAGAATTTGACTAAGAAATTTGCAGGTTTATCTATATCTGGAGTTGGGTTGAGGGCAATTTGACGTAACCATTCCCGCAGCAAACTAGCCCGACCTTTGGGAGAATGAATGCGCTCTAAAGAACCTTTGTAAGAAGGACAGATAACTTGGTCTGGATTGACGCTAAAACAAGCCCCATTACCATTACAACTAAATGCCACTTCATAATCTGCTTGCTCAGAAGTTGGAACTTGGCGATCAAAATGTCCCTTCAAAGGTGCTTCTAGTCGTACAAACTGATCCGCACTACCAAAGGGAGTCACAATTTTGCCAGGGTTTAAGCGATTGTTTGGGTCAAAAGCAGCTTTGATTTTCCTTAGATCTTCGTAAAGTTCTGCGCCAAAAAATAGAGTTGTATACTCACTACGAAAACCTCGACCATGTTCAGCCCACATCACCCCACCATATTTGCGTACCAAGGTTACTACCTGATCTGATATTTCACGAATTAGTGCTTCATCTTCGGGAACTTGCAGATTCAACGCTGGGCGAACATGGAGACAACCGACATCTACATGACCAAACATTGCATAGTCTAAGTTGTAGCGATTTAACAGAGCTTTGAATTCTTGAACATAATTAGCCAGATTAACTGGAGGCACGGCAGTATCTTCGATAAACGCGATCGGTTTGCGTTTTCCTGGACGATTACCTAATAAACCCACTCCCCGTTTACGTAATTCCCAAAGATGATTGATTTCTGTTGCTGATTGAGCTTGGTAATAGCCTATTGTTGTCGTATCAAGCTCTAATTCTTGTTTGAGGCGATCTACTTTTTCTTGGAGCTTGTGATGATTTTCCGCGACAAATTCCACCAGGTTAATTGCCCGAGCATCAGCGATAAAATCTTTTACATATTGATAAATTTCATCTTGTTTTGCCAATTCGAGAATAGTTTCATCAATGGTTTCAATCGCCGCAGGTTCAAACTTTAGTAGAACTTGAGACGAATTTAAGGCATCGTCAAAACAGGCGTAACGAATCACCAGTAACTCTTTGAACTGAGGAATGGTCGTTAGCTTAAGTTTGGCTTCTGTAATAACTGCTAGAGTACCTTCTGAACCAGCAAGAATGCGATTGAGATCAAAGAATTGCCTCTCAAGATCATAGACTTTTGCTAGGTTATAACCAGTAAGGAACCGAGGCATTTTGGGAAACTGTTGTTCGATTAACTTTTGCTTTGTCGTGACAATCTGATCCACTTGCTGATAGATTTTTCCCAGGCGATTAGACTGTAATTTTAGTTGTGCTAGTTGTTCTTTGGTTACAGGTTGGGAATTAGCTACAGTGCCATCGGTTAGCGCCCAGGTAAGCTCTAAAATATGATCGCTAGTACGCCCGTAGATCCGAGAACCTTTACCACAGGCATCGGTGTTAATCATGCCCCCTAAAGTAGCTCGACTACTGGGAGCGAGGTTTGGGGCAAAGAAAACACCATAGGGTTTGAGATGGGTATTTAACTGATCCAATACCACACCTGGTTGTACCTTAACCCAGCCAGCTTCTAGGTTAAGTTCGATAATCTGGTTCATATATTTGGAACAATCGAGGATAATGCCTGTAGATAAGGATTGTCCATTGGTTCCAGTACCACCACCACGAGGGGAAAAGGTTAGTTTTTGGTAAGCAGGTTGGTTTGCTAGTTGAAAGACTGTTGCTAGATCATCTGTGGTGCGAGGAAAAATTACTGCTTGGGGC